>CABQMC010000149.1 GCA_902465115.1 uncultured Collinsella sp. | reverse complement strand
GGGAACGGAGGCTCGATAATCGGATTTACTCACCAATGTCGCTGGTGGCTTTGCCGTGACTCTCGTACGAAACGAAACTCAGGAGCACAGTACGGCACTCAAAAGAGCAGGTCAGAACCTTATCGGCCTACTCCCATTCGATCGTCGCGGGCGGCTTAGACGTGATGTCGTAGCACACGCGGTTGGCGCCGGGAACCTCGGCAACGATGCGGCCGGAGATGCGGGCCAGCACGTCGTAGGGCAGCTTGGCCCAGTCGGCAGTCATGGCATCGCTGGACTCGACGGCACGCAGGATGATCGGGCGCTGATAGGTGCGCTCGTCGCCCATAACGCCGACAGACTTGATATCGGGCAGGACCGCGAAATACTGCCAGCAGCTGTGCTCGGAGTTGCGCTCGCCGGTCTGCTCAAACAGACGCTGGTTGTAGGCATCCAGCTCCTCGCGCACGATAGCGTCGGCGTTCTTGAGGATCTCGAGCTTCTCCTTGTCGACCGCACCGATGATGCGGATGGCCAGGCCCGGGCCCGGGAAAGGCTGGCGGAACACGATGTGACCCGGCAGGCCGAGCGCCAGACCAAGTGCACGGACCTCGTCCTTAAAGAAGTGATCGAGCGGCTCAATGAGGTCGAAGTGCACGCCCTCGGGGAACGGGATCAGGTTGTGGTGGCTCTTGATGGTGGCCGTCTTGCCGCCCGTCTTGCGAGCGCCGGACTCGATGATGTCGGGGTAGATGGTACCCTGAGCCAGGTACTTGACCGGCTTGCCATCGGTCTCAAGCTGCTGCGCCACGGCGAAGAACTCTTTCCAGAACTGCGTACCGATGATGCGGCGCTTCTCCTCGGGCTCTGTCACGCCGGCCAGAAGCTCGGCATAGCGGTCCTCGGCGTGGACGTGGATAAAGTCGACATCGAACTGCTTGGTGAAGACTTCCTCCACCTGCTCGGGCTCGCCCTTGCGCAGCAGACCGTGGTTGATGAACACGCAGGTCATCTGCTTGCCCACGGCGCGAGCGCCCAGCGCAGCCACGACGGAGGAGTCAACACCGCCGGACAGGGCCAGAATCACGCGGTCGTCGCCGACCTTCTCGCGAAACTCGGCCGTCATGGTCTCGACCAGGTTGTCCATGCTCCAGTTGGGCTCCAGGCCGCAGATCTCAAACAGGAAGTTGCTCAGCAGCTGCTGACCGTACTCGGAGTGCTTGACCTCGGGGTGGAACTGCGTGGTGAAAATCTTGCGCTCGGGGCACTCCATGGCAGCAACCGGGCACACGTCGGTGCTGGCGGTAACGGTAAAGCCCTCGGGCACCTCGGACACGGCGTCGCGGTGGCTCATCCACACGGTCTGCTCCATAGGCGTGGAGTTAAAGAGCTTGGCGCCAGCCGTGCGCGTGATAGTAGCGCGGCCGTACTCGCCCACCTCGGAGTGGCCGACCTTGCCGCCAAGCGTCACGGCCGTGATCTGATGGCCGTAGCAGAAGCCCAGAACGGGAAGGCCCAGGTCAAAGATGGCGGGATCGATAGACGGAGCGTCCTCGGCATACACGGAAGCCGGACCGCCGGAAAGGATGAGTGCAGAGGCGTTCATCTCGCGAATCTCATCGGCCGAGATGTCACAGGGGACAATCTCAGAATACACGTTGAGGTCGCGGACGCGACGGGCAATGAGCTGACCGTACTGCGCACCAAAGTCGAGTACGAGGACCTTTGCGGAAGCCTTTTGATCCATGGTTCCCCCTCTTGTTGGCGGGGAGCCGGTGCCCACCCGCGTGAATGAACGAAAATAGCCTTCATAGTGTACACGTTATATGGGGCTTCTCGCCCCTCGCAGCCATCAGCGCACGGCAAACGCACGACCTAGGCCCTTATTTGACGGCAATTGAAGTGTTACCAAACGTTACAGATGATGTAATACGTTTGAACATTGGACGCCCTGTGCCACAATACTGCCGAACGACTCCGCCCTTGCGGCGGCCAATACGATAGGAATACCAGCATGAAGCGCATCCTTCTCATCGCCACGGGCGGCACCATCGCATCGACCGAGGACGGCAACGGCCTCTCCCCCGCCCTGACCGGTGAGGAGCTCGCCCAGAGCGTCCCCGAGATCTCGGACCTCTGCGAGCTCGACGTGGTGCAGCCCATGAACATCGACAGCACCAATATGCGCCCGAGCGACTGGATGCGTATCCGCGACGTCATCGTCGAGGGCTATGCCGACCACGACGGGTTTGTGGTCCTGCACGGCACCGACACCATGAGCTACACCGCGGCGGCGCTTTCCTATCTGATTCAGGACAGCCCCAAGCCCATCGTGCTCACCGGCTCGCAAAAGCCCATGGGCAATCCCTTTACCGATGCCAAGCTCAATCTGTACCAGAGCCTGCTCTATGCGCTCGACGAGCATTCGCACGACGTCTCGATCGTGTTTGGCGGCGTAGCCATTGCCGGCACGCGCGCCCGCAAGCAGCGCACCATGAGCTTTAACGCATTCATTAGCGTCAACTATCCGCCCATTGCCTACATCCGCAACGACCGCATCGTGCGCAACGGGCTTCACGGCACGCATCAGAGCGAATACCCGGTGCGTTTCTACGACAGCATCGACCCGCGCGTATTTGTACTCAAGCTTACGCCCGGCGTAAACCCGGGCATCCTCGACGCCCTAGCCGATAGCTACGATGCTGTAATCCTTGAAACCTTTGGCATTGGCGGTATCCCCGAGTTTGGCGAGTCGGGCGAGTCGTTCCAAGAGGCAATTTTCCGCTGGGTCGATTCGGGCCGCACCGTCGTTATGACCACGCAGGTCCCCGAAGAGGGCCTCGATCTGGGCGTTTATGAGGTCGGCCGTGCTTACGCCGATCATCCGGGCATTCTGCGCGGCGACGACATGACCACCGAGACGCTCGTGGCCAAGACCATGTGGGCACTCGGCCAGTCACGCGATGCCGCCGAAATCCAGCGCCTGTTCTACAGCCAAGTCAACCACGACCGCATCCCGATGGCGTAATCCCTAAGGCAGTTCCACTTATCGCAGCCTCAAACGACAGGTGGTCCCCCTCGGGCCGTGCAAAAATCGGAGTATTCTGCAATTTCTCCGCCGGAGACATAGAATCGGCCGATTGTTAGACGAACTTTTAGGGCGAAGAGGCCGTCTAGTAAATATTTATTCCACATTTTTATTAAGCGTGTGGATTAACTGCTGTCAAAAAGGCAAAGCCAGCCGCTCGAGCTACCATCTACGGCTGAACAAGTGCTGAATACTCGCGATTTTGCACATCGCAACCAGGGGGACCCGCCCAAAGAGCGTCAAATACAGCGGGGGAACGCCCTATTCGATACCCTCGAGAAGCTCTGACACCGTCATGCCGAGTGCGGGTGCGATCTTAAATAGAACCTTGAGCGTGAAATTTGCCGTCCCATCTTCGATTCGGTCGAGGTAGGGTCGGCTGATTCCTGTCGCCACACAAAAATCAACCTTGGAGATACCAAGGTCCCTGCGTGTCTCTTCGACCCGCCTGCCAAGAATCTGTTTCGCACGTTCGTCCATGCAGCCGAGTTTGAAATGGAGCCGAACATAAACGTAAACTATAGTTTACGTTTTGCCGAATACACAGGAGTTTTCTATGTCGGGTTCTTCGGTCCGCATGTACCGAGCCACGCTTCGCACAAACAGCGCGCCGCCCAAGCTCGTCGTCGTTGAAGCTGAATGCCTTTCGCCCGATGAGCGCACAGCATTTGCATTGCTATCAAGTCGCGTCGCCGCCGTTCTGGTCCCTTGCCCGGCGCAAGGTGAACTTGCCATCCAATGCCAAACGCACAGCTGCCCGCTCAATCAGGCTGCCGTAATCGCAACCAGCCAACGCGGTCTGCCCCTTCTCCTGGAAGCCGGCATCGCACTCGCCCTTCGCGGTGCCGGATACGAAAACGAGACCGCCGCCGACATGGTCTTTAAACCACGATCGAGCGGCGGCCTCGCAGCAGCCATTGAATATATGTGCAGGCTCGTTGCTTAAAAGGACAAGCTAGAAACCAAAGCCAAAGCCCGTTCCAGTAATCGCCGAATACATAAAGTAGACGTTGATTACGTTGAGGAACACGCCCGTGATGCAGCCGTTACGCAGGTAGCGCTCGCACGCAAGACGTGCCATCACAGCGGAGTCCTCGTTGTTCTTTGCCTGGCGTCCCGCCGTAAAGTACGTCGCCGCGCCCAGCAGCAAGTTGAGCACCGGCAACGCCAGCAACTCGTAGCTCTTGCCCCAGCGCGTCACCTCGCCGGCGGCATTAAACTTCGTTGCCACCTCGGGACCAATGTTGGGGATCACAAACGCCGCTACCACCAGCGGAATCACCGCGAGCACGAGCAGCGCAATACCCATGTAGCCAGCTTTTTTGCCATATTTAAACATATGCGTCGTCCTTACACGTTGAAGCGGAAGTGCACGACGTCGCCATCGGCCATGACATAGTC
>CABQMC010000148.1 GCA_902465115.1 uncultured Collinsella sp. | reverse complement strand
AACTTTCGCACCGGTAAACATGGCGGAATCCCAGCGCACGCGCGGACCACCCGGCACACGCAACGCGGTGACCGTTCCGCATGACGGCAGAAAGTCCGGCGTTTCGGCATTGATGCGGCACTCCATGGCGTGGTTGCGGACCGGCATGTCCTCCTGCTCAAAGGGCAGAGGCTGGCCGGCTGCCACGCGCAGCTGCCACTTGACCAAGTCGGTATCGGTCACAAACTCCGTAACCGGATGCTCCACCTGCAAGCGCGTGTTCATTTCCATAAAGTAGAAATTGCCGTCGTCCGAATACAGGAACTCGATGGTACCGGCTCCTTCGTAGCCGACGGCACGAGCCAGGTCACGCGCTGCCTTGTGCATGCGAGCACGAATGTCGTCGTGTCCGTCGAGGCACGGCGCGGGGCTCTCCTCGATTAGCTTTTGGTTGCGCCGCTGCACCGAGCACTCGCGCTCGCCGAGCGAAAACACATGGCCCTGCTTATCGGCCATAATCTGCACCTCAACGTGATGCGCCGGCGCGACGAACTTCTCCATGTAGCACTCGCCGTCGCCAAAAACGGCCTCGCCCTCGGCACGCGCCTCGATGAACGCCTTTGCCGCATCTTCCACGCGCTCGACCTTGCGAATGCCGCGACCGCCGCCACCTGCACGCGCCTTAATAAGCACGGGGCAGCCAATGCGCTCGGCCTCGGCCGTCGCCTCCTCGGGGCTTTTGAGCAAATCGCAGCCCGGTACGATGGGCACGCCCGCCGCGGCAGCCGTTCGACGTGCGGCGTCCTTGTCGCCCATGCTGTCGATCACCTTGGCCGAAGGACCGACAAACGTCAGGCCATACTTGTCGCAGTCGCGCACGAAGCTCGCCTTCTCGGAAAAGAAGCCATAGCCGGGATGGATCGCCTTTGCTCCCGACTTCACGGCACAGGTGAGCACAGCATCGTCGTTGAGGTAGCTCTCGGCAAGACGCGGGCCGCCGATGCAATACGCCTCGTCGGCAAGCTGCACGTGCAGCGCGTCCGCATCGGCCGTGGAATAAACGGCGACGGTCTTGATGCCCATATCGCGGCACGCGCGGATAACACGGACCGCGACTTCTCCGCGGTTGGCGATGAGCACTTTGTCGAACATGAAGCCTTCCTTAACTTTCGTGCATGAGTGCAAAAGACATATCGGCGCGGCAGCAAACCTCACCGTTGACGCTCGCAGTACCCGTCGCAAAGCGGAACGGCCCGCGCGCACGCGTGATGGTGCACACCAGATCAACCGTGTCGCCCGGGCGCACCGGACGCTTAAAGCGCACCTTGTCCAGACTCGTGTAGAACGGCGTCGCGCCGCGCGCTTCCTCGTCGCCCATCAGCAGCACGCAACAGTTTTGGGCGAGCATCTCGCACTGAATCACGCCGGGGACCACCGGGTTTCCCGGAAAATGCCCCTGCAAAAAGTACTCGTCGCCCGTGATCGTGATCTTGCCGTGGGCCTCGTCGCCCACCAGCTCGGCCTCGTCGAGCAAAAGCATCGGCTCGCGATGCGGCAACAGCTTCTTGAGCTCTTCTTTGTTCATGGACATCACCTATCCGATCCTCATGAGGCAGCTGCCAAACTCCACGAGGTCGCCGTCGGCCACGCAGATCTCGAGCACCTCGCCGTCTGCCTCGGCCGTCACCTCGTTGAGAACCTTCATGGCCTCGATGATGCAGAGGGTCTCGCCGGCCTTGACCTTAGAGCCCACGTGCACAAACGGCTCGTCGCCCGGCGCCGGGGCAGCATAGAAAACGCCGACCATGGGAGCGGTCACCTCGGTACCCTTGGGCTCCGGTGCGGCGGCAGGTGTCTGCGCGGCGGGCTCCGGTGCGGCGGCAGGCATGGCGACAGGAGCCACCGCCGGAGCAGTTACGGCACCCGGCATAGGCATGGGCACGGCAACCGGCTGCGCGGCGCTCGCGCGCTCGAGTTCGACCGCGGTGCCATCGGGCTCCTCCACACGCACGCGCGTGAGGCCGCGGTCCTCCATCACATCGGCTATCTCGGCAAGTCTTTTGGAATCCATGCTCTAGCTCCTCGTATATCTACGCAGCGCGATGGCGGCGTTGTGTCCGCCAAAGCCCAGATTGGTCGAAAGCGCCCAGGTAAGGTCGGCGCGAACCGCGCGATTGGGCGTGTAGTCAAGATCGCAGGCGGGATCGGGTGTGTGGTAGTTAATGGTCGGCGGCACCACGCCCTGCTCGAGCGCCATGGCGCAAGCCATGACCTCGATGGCACCCGTGGCGCCGATCATATGGCCGGTCATCGACTTGGTCGACGAGACATGTGCGGTGCGCGCCGCGTCCTCGCCGAGCGCACGCTTAATGCCCGCCGTCTCGGACGAATCGTTGAGCTTGGTCGATGTGCCGTGGGCGTTGATGTAGAGGCCCTCGGAAGGCTTGACGTCGCCCTCGGCCACTGCCATCGATATCGCACGGGCGATACCTGCCGCATCCGGGTCGGGACTCGTGATGTGGTAGGCGTCATCGGTGTTGCCGTAGCCCACGACCTCGGCGTAAATGTGCGCACCGCGGGCCCGTGCATGCTCCATGCCCTCGAGCACGAGCACGCAGGCGCCCTCGCCCATCACAAAGCCGTCGCGGTCTGCATCGAACGGGCGGCAGGCCGTCGCGGGATCGGGGTTGGTGGTCAATGCACGGCAGGACGTAAAGCCCGCAACAGCATCGGGGATAATGGCGGCCTCGGCGCCGCCCGCGAGGATCGCGTCGGCATAGCCGTGCTTGATGGCGCGGAACGCCTCGCCCACCGCATGGGCAGAAGTCGCGCAGGCGGTCACGACGGGCAGGGTCGGGCCCTTTGCCTTATGGCGAATCGCAATGTTGCCCGAAGCCATGTTGGGAATCATCATCGCAATCATGTAGGGCGATGCGCGACGAGGCCCGCGATCGGCAATCGTGTGGACGTTGTCGACAAGCGTCTGCATGCCGCCCACGCCCGAGCCCACATAGACACCCAGGCGATCGCGATCGACCGCGCCCTCAACATCGAGGCCCGCATCGTGCATGGCCTCGTCCGACGCTGCCAGGGCAAACTGAACGCAGGGGTCCAGGTGCTTGGCGTCACGCTTGCCAAAGTACTCGTTGCCGTCAAAGCCCTTGACCTCGGCCGCCACCTTGACGGCAAACGCATCGGTATCAAAGTGCGTGATCGGGCCGATGCCGCACGTGCCGGCACACATTGCCGCCCAGGTGGCAAGCGCGGTGTTGCCGAGCGGCGATACGGCACCGATGCCGGTGATTGCAACTCTCTGTTTCATCATGGTCTCCTCATCCAAGCCGTTGTGTGGCTCTGGTTTCTACATCGCCATTCCGCCGTCGACGCGTACGACCTCGCCCGTAATGTAGGCAGCCGCATCGCTCACTAAAAATCGCACCACACCGGCCACCTCTTCGGGCTGCGCCATACGCTTAAGGGGAATCTGCTCCTCGGTTACCGTACGCACCTTCTCCGAGAGCTTTGCCGTCATATCTGTCTCGACAAACCCGGGGGCGACCGCGTTCACTCGTACACCGCGGGGCGCAAGCTCGCGCGCCACCGCCTTGGTCAGGCCGATCACGCCCGCCTTGGAGGCAGCGTAGTTGGCCTGCCCGGCATTGCCCATCAGACCCACAACCGAGCTCATGTTGACGACGCAGCCGCCGCGCTGGCGCATAAAGGTCTTGGTGAGCGCACGCGTCGTGTTAAACGTTCCTTTAAGATTGACATCGAGCACGCGATCGAAGGCGTCATCGCCCATGCGCATGAGCAGGCCATCGCGGGTGATGCCGGCGTTGTTGACGAGCGCCCAAATGGAGCCAAAGTCGTTGAGGACCGCTTCCACGCACGCGTTGACGGCAGCGGGGTCGGCCACGTCACATTGATATGAGCGCGCCGTGGCGCCAGCCGCCTCGCAGGCGTCGCACGTCTCGCGCGCCGCATCGACGCTGCCGGCATAGACGACGGCGATATCAAAGCCATCCTCCGCCAGACCGATAGCGCAGGCGCGGCCGATACCCCGCGAGCCGCCCGTGACCAGTGCCACGCGACGTGAGTCGTTGCGCTCGAGCGCGCCATTGTTCAAGTTGCCCATGTCATTCCTTTCGGGTTACAGCCCTGTGGACTATGCGAGCTCGTCGGCAATAGCTGCGACCTGCTCGGCCGTCTCGCACGAATACACACGAACGTCGCTCAACGTACGCTTGATCAGGCCGGACAGCGTTTTGCCGGGGCCGACCTCAATAAATGTGTCGATGCCTTGATCCTGCAGAGCATGCAGCGTATCGACCCAGCGCACGGCATGGCTCACCTGATTGGCCAAGACATCCGATGCCGTCTGGGGGTCCGCCGGATAGGGCGCCGCTGTCATATTTGCCAAAACAGGAATGAGCAACGGGGACGGCGCGTGACCGGCCTCAATATATGCGGCAAGGCCACAGGTCGCCTCGGCCATATAGGGGCTATGAAA
>CABQMC010000147.1 GCA_902465115.1 uncultured Collinsella sp. | reverse complement strand
AGCCTCATCGGCATCGGCCTTCCAGTTGTCCATCCACTCGCCCTCGGCCCACGAATAAGAGCCAAAGAGGACGACCTTCTTGTCGCCGAGGGTCTCTTTGACCTCGTCCCACATCGGTTGGAACTCATCGTACTCGAGCTCCTCGGAGCCCATGGCGGGGCAGCCGAAGGCGAAGGCGTCATAGCCGGCGGCCTTGTCGGCAGAGAAATCGGCACAGGAGATGACCTCTACCTCGGCGCCGACTGACGCCGTGCCCTCGGCAACGAGGTTTGCCATGGCTTCGGTGTTGCCTGTGCCGCTCCAGTAGACGACTGCGATCTTGCTCATATTGAGTCCTTTCGGTTGTACGGCGTGCGGCCGCGGTTTGTATGCTCTATCGGGTTGCCTGGGCAAGTTTTGCCAGGCTGTGGCCCTGCTGATAGACATGGGTGAGGTGCTGCGTGCAAGCGCGGTAGGATTCGAACGTCGCAAGCGCTTGCCCGACATTCGTGTAGACCTTCCAAGGTCCAAAGACCTTGTAGTTCTCGCCGCGCTGGACGATAAACTCGTGCACGTCGTCGTAGGGATATCCAAGGAAGTAGCCTATTTCGTGCGGAAACTCGCAGGTGCAGTCTTTGCTGCAGCTAGCTTGCTGGGGTAGTGCGCATCGAGTCTGGCTACATGCGCATTCCGCGACGTTATTGCTTGCAAGCGTGATGCGTGATGCCAAATGCACAAGGCATGTCGAAAGGTCTCTCGTGTCGTAGCCTTCCGAGGCGAGAGCCGTTTGGGCGCGAGGGTCTGCGAAATAGGTGGTGAGGCTTTTGGCTCGGTACACGTACACGAGCGCTCCGCAGGGTCGCCAGACCAAAACGCTCAGGTGGATGCCGAGCGGGTCAAGCTCGCGATTGCACTGGGCGATAACGTTGAGCAGGCGTGCTCGGCGTTCTGCGATGGTTTCGGTTACGGTCGAGCCGTCCCCGTGGGCGTAGGTGCCTGGATAGGTAAAGAGCGATGCCGGCTTGATGCCCGCGAGCGTGGGAGAGCAGTTGCGCACGACAGCTGCCTGAAACGTTGGGATGTCTATGGTTCGAGTCACGGCGCTCCTTACGGATCTAAACTGTTAGCCTAGGAAAACTTATACACGAAAGTAAGCCATGGTCAACAAAAAAGTTTGAAGAGGGAAACTAATTGACCGAACCGACACGAGTTTGGAGTAAGATGGGAACACCCCATGGGGGTATAGGTATAAGTATTTGGAGAAAGGGGAGCGCATGGAAGATCTGCTTAACCCCGCGAATATCATCGTGCTGGCCGTAATTGCCGTTGGCATGTTCTTTGGGCTGCGGCGTATTGTCGCTTCGACACACGGAAAGAGTTGCTGCAGCGATGGCGCGAGCAACAAAAAGACTAAGAGGACCGTGGTGGCCGACACCGACGAGTCTCACTATCCCTATAGCGATGAGCTGCTTATCGGCGGCATGAGCTGCGATGGCTGCGCTCAAAACGTTGAGAATGCCATCAATGCGCTGGATGGTGTGTGGGCTACGGTAACGTACGCGGACCACACGGCACGCGTACGCTCGAAGCGCCCGGTTGATCGCGACACACTCGAGACGGCGGTGAGGGGCGCGGGCTATTACGTTATGAAAATGTAGGCGTTGCCCTCTCCGGTGGATACCGGCCTCCTGCTCATGGTGACTATCGGCATCCAAAAATTTGCGCAAAAAATAACCTTTAGATGCGGCAAAAGTGGAGTTTGGTGACGGTTTGCGCGGAATTCGCTACCAATCGAGCATCTATTAACCCGTCCAAAAAATTACAGGTGTATATTTATACGCTGATTATTGCTGTGCTCAGATTGCAATTAACCGTGGACAGAAATGAAGAATGCTAAAGCTGGGCTTTAGGACAGGGGAGGTTATAGCCTTATGAGACGAGTGGGAGCACTTGGCTTGGTGGCAGCGCTTGCCGCTATCTTGGTATCGCCGCTGCCGGCGCATGCCGAAGACGCTTCGGGTGCCGTTACCTACAATGCGGGAAATGGGTATTCCTTTGAAAAGCTCTCGCATCCTACGGTAGGAACGTCGCAGCCGGATGGCATCGTCGACTACCAGGGTGGCGGTGCCGTTGCCGTTCCGGGCGCCGATGGTAATACGGCCAACAACGAAGGCGATCGCGGCCAGAGCTACACTTGGGCGGCTGCGAGCTATGGTGACTGGCTTTATGTGGGCACCTGCTATGCGGCGATGGGCAACACGCTGACGCTCATGAACGGCACGCTGGGCGATTCCTTTGATGCCGAGACCATGCGCCTGACGCTGGAGGCCATGTTTAACGGCACCTTCTTCTATGGACAGCAGAAGGAGGACGGCACGGCCGACAAGGACAGCGGCGGCATCTTGGTCAAGATCAATACCAAGACCGGTGAGACCAAGCTGCTGCTCTCTGATTCGCTCAACGGCGTCGCTCCTCTGTTCCGCAATGCCGTGAGCTATAAGGGCAAGCTCTATTTCTGCGGCAGCGTCAGAACCAATGGCGGCAAAAGCGGCCTGCCTGCTGTATATGAGATCGATCCTAAGACGGATGAGTGGAAAGTTGTCTATCAGGGCCTTTCGAGCATGCAGGATTACGGTGCTGCCTACAAGCAGGGCATTTCTACCGGTATCCGCGGCATGTGCGTCCATGATGGCCAGCTCGTCATCAGTAATGTGGGTAAAGACGCGAACGGTAATTTTGTATCGACAATCCTGACGTCGTCTGACCCCTCGAAGGGCCAGGACAGCTTCACCGAGATTGCTAACTCGGAGACGTTGTTTAACTATCCGGCGATTCGCTATCAGGACAGCATCTACGGCGGCGCCATTTGGGATATGGTCTCGTACAATGGCCATCTCTATGCGACCATCTGCACCGGTACGCCCGAGAACGCTCCCGATGATAATTCCATGCAGTCGTTTGCCATGGTCCGTGGCGACAAGAACGCCGATGGCAGCTATTCGTGGACTCCGATTGTCGGCGACAAGGCGGACGGTGCAAAGTACTGCTTTGGTATCGATCCTGCCCGCACCCGTTCTGGCGCTGCCAACCTCATCGTCTACAACGACTACCTCTATATCGGTGAATACAACGACGAGGAGATTGCTCTCGAGCGCATCCTATTCAACAAATCCAACACCGAAGAGGGCGGCAAGAGCGGCATGGGCGGCGTTGACTGCTCGTTTGTGAATGCCAATCTTGAGCAGTCGGTCAACATCTATCGCATGGACAAGAACGAGAACATGGAGCTCGTCGTTGGCGATCCCACCGAGATGTTCTCCGAGGGCGGTATTTCCGGCCTGGCTTCGGGCTTTGGCCGAAACGAGAACCAGTACATTTGGCGCATGCAGAAGTTCGACGGCAAGCTGTATATCGGTACCTTTGATACCGCGAGCCTGCTTGAGCCGATCGGCCAGTTCTCCAATGGCGACATTATCGATATGACGCCCGAGGAGTGGAACTCTCAGGTTCAGCGTCTTAGGGACCTGCTCGATCACCTGCTCGACAAGAAATCTCCTGACAAGCCCATCGTTCCCGTGAACACGCCTGCGAACGATGATTCAAACGAGGCCGTCGAGGTCGATGACGAGAAGGCTAAGGCCGTCGAGGCCGATGACGAGAAGACCGAGGTCGCTAAGGGCTTTGGCGATCTGAGCGATGCGCTGGAGGATGCCGCGGGCGACCTTTGCGATCAGGCCGCGACGATGTCCCAGGACGTTGAGGACGACGCCGCTTATGTCCAGAAGATCGATGGCGAGATCGCGTACTTCAAGTCCTTTGCCGACCAGTATCAGGACATGCTCGATAGCTATGAGAGCCTGAAGCAGCAGTACGAGGATGCCTATGGCACCGAGCTGCCGGGCGATATTCAGGATGCATTCGATAAACTGCTGAGTGCGGAGAACCTCAAGAAGTTGCAGAGTGTCCTTACGTGCATGTACTACCTGCGCGATGCCGAGCGCGGCTTTGATATGTATGTGACCGAGGACGGCGTGAACTTTACGACGCTGACGACTAACGGCTTTAACGATCCGTATAACCATGGTCTGCGCACCTTTGCGGTGACCAACCAGGGTCTGTGCCTTGGTACCGCCAACCCGTTCTATGGTTGCCAGGTTTGGATCCAGCGCAAGGAGAATTCGGAGAATCCGATTGATCCCGGTACTCCGGATCCGACGAAACCCACCGATCCTTCGCAGCCGGGTGGCGGCAATCAGCCTGGTGGCAGCCAGACGGGCGGCAACGACCAGTCGAGCAGCACCGCGACGACCGTTTCGACGACCACTAAGAAGACTCCGAAGGACGGCTCGCTGCCTCACGCTGGCGACTCGACCCTCACGCTGGTCTTGGGATTGCTGGTTGCAGCTGCCGCAGTGCTTGGCATTGCTCTCGTCTTGCGCAAGCGTTCTCGTTGCTAGGCTCGACCACGCAGCTCGATGCCTTGGATATCGTCGAAGTTGATGGCGATATCCCTGAGTTTGAGCAGCTTGAATGCGGGTAACACTTCGTCGAGAATGCCCGTG
>CABQMC010000146.1 GCA_902465115.1 uncultured Collinsella sp. | reverse complement strand
TCGGAACAGTTTAAGGCGCTGACGCCCGAAGATCTTAAGGACGCGTCAAAGCTTGCCGCCGCGTTCTCGACGTATCTTGAGAGTGATACCGCGGCCCAGCAAATCCTGGCCCAGCTCAAAGCTCTCGGCGGCGATGCCCTGGCCGAGCGCCTGCAGCAGGCGATGACCGACTATGTGCAAAAGCAACTGGCTCCGTATCTACAGCAGGCAATGGGCCAGGTAACCAAGACAATCAGCGACCAGATTGCGACAACTGTATCGTCCCAGCTCAAGGCGGGCGCGGCGGGGCTCATGGGTCAGATGGCGACGCAGATGTCATCGAGTTTTGCCAACCTGGCGAGCGCCATGCGCGTGGATGCGAGTGCCTTTGCCAATGCCATTCACTTCAACATGGACGCCGAGGACCTGAGTTCGCTCATGATGAGCTATGCCAAGGCGTCGAAGCTCACCTACGACAACAATCTGACCACGTTGGGCTATGCGGACGAGGCGGACCCCATCTCGGTTAAGATTTTCCCGCGTGACTTTGAGGCCAAGGAGCGCGTACTCGACCATATCGATACGTACAACAAGCAGGTCAAAGCCGCCGGCCACGACGAGCGGGCAATCTCGTACACCGACTACATGGGCATCATCATGGGCTCGGTGACTGATATCGTGAATACCATCAGCTTGGTGCTCATCGCGTTCGTGAGCATCAGCCTGGTCGTGAGCTCCATCATGATCGGCATCATCACCTACATCAGCGTACTGGAGCGCAAGAAGGAAATCGGCATCCTACGCGCGATTGGCGCGTCAAAGCGTAACGTGGCAAACGTGTTCAACGCCGAGACCTTTATCGAGGGCCTCATCGCCGGCGTCTTTGCTATTGTCGTTGTGGTGGCCGTGAGCTTTCCGGTCAATGCCTGGGTGCTTGCGGCCAAACAGGTCCCCAACCTAATGAGTCTGCCCGTGCAGGATGCGCTGGTGCTCATTGCAATTTCTGTGTTGCTGACGGTCGTTGCCGGCCTGCTGCCGGCCCGCAGCGCATCCAAAAAGGACCCCGTGGAAGCCCTGCGCTCTGAATAATGCGACAAAGGAACAGTCCCTTTGTCACGTTCGTTGATATGAGAGAAGAGTAGATGATTCTATCGTTGGCCCCTATGGAGGGGATTACCGGGCATGTGTTCCGTCGCGTGCATGCGGAGTGCTTCGGCGCGCTTGATTGCTATTACACGCCGTTTTTGCCGCCGCCGCGGGTGGGAAACCGCTTTGGCGGCAAGGCGTTTAAAGAGGTCGACCCTGCCAATAACCAGGGGCTCAACGTGGTGCCTCAGCTGATGTCCAAGAATGCGGATGAGTTTGTGTGGGCGGCACAGGTGCTCGCCGACATGGGCTATCGCGAGGTCAATCTCAACCTGGGTTGCCCTTCGGGAACGGTTGTCGCCAAGGGCAAAGGATCGGGCTTTTTGCGCAACTTGGACGAGCTCGAGGTGTTCTTGAGTGACGTGTGTGAGCGCTCTCCGCTGCCGGTATCGGTCAAGACCAGGTTGGGGTTGGAAAGTGATGACGAGTACGAGCGCGTGCTCGATTTGTATTGCCGCATGCCGCTGGCGGAGCTGATCGTGCATCCGCGCGTACAAAAGGACCGCTATACGGGCACGCCGCGCAAGGAGTTCTATGGCGAAACGCTGGAGCGTGCGCCGTTTCCGGTCGCCTATAACGGTGACATTTTTGATCTTGAGGATATGGATGCGCTGGTGGAGGCCTATCCCGGTACGCGCCATGTGATGCTGGGGCGTGGCCTGCTCGCGAACCCCGCTCTGGCTCGCATGGTCAAGGGCGGTCCTGCTGCCACGGCAGCCGAGCTGCAGCGTTTCCACGACACGCTGTTTGCGGCCTATGCAGAAGAGATTGGCGGTAACGCGGTCTTTCGTATGAAGGAGTGGTGGTTCTACGCCAAGTGCGCTTTCGCCGACCCCGCTACCGTTCACAAGCTCGTACGCAAGACTAAAAAGGTCGACGAATATCGCGCCGCCGTCGAGCGCGTCTTTCGCGAGCAGCCACTTGCACTCATAGCTCGCTTCCACGGCTAGTTGGTCGTTGGGGACGTTCTTTAACGACTAGTCATTTAAGAACGTCCCCAATGACTGGCCACAAAAAGCTGTACGCCAGCATCCAAAGATGTCGAAAAATGTCGACTTTGGATGCTGGTGTACATGTTTAGGCCGTATGGGGTGGGGCCTTGGACGGACGGGATGCGCGTACTAGAGCAGGTTCTCTTGCGCCCACGCGATGATGTCGCTCGATTCGTAGAGTGGCTTGCCGTCGATGAATAGGCAGGGAACCTGGCGCTTTCCGCCGGCGGCGATGAGTGTCTGCTCGGCTTCGGTATCGGTCGAGATATTGCGCTCGGGAATGGTCACGCCGTTATCGGCTAAAAAGCGCTTGACCTTTATGCAATACGGGCAGCCGGTCATAACGTAGAGCACGAGCTCGTGATCAGTAGTCATAGGTCTCCAATCGGTTGCGGTTTTGATTGAAATACCCAAAGCCGCCGCGGTCTATGCGCGGACCAGTGACGACTCGATGGCCTGGACCAGAAACGCCGTGGCTCCGGTGCCGCAGGGCTTGTCGTAGTAGTCAACAAAGCGCTGGTCGGCAAGATAACCATTGGCGAGGCCCAGGTACGCTTCGTTCTGGGGCTCGCATCCCCAGTTGAGGGCAATCCAGCGACGATGCATCGCGACAAGCTTGCGAGCCTCGCTTCCATTCGCATCGCCATCGCCCATGGCAATCGAGAGTTGGCCCAGAATAGCGCGTTCAAGTTCCTTCATGTCGTTCCATATCTCGGGGTCCATGTCCAGCAGTGCTTCGTTTGCTGCGTCGATCGCCTCGTCGCCGTAGCGCTTCCGGGCTTCGGCGCCGTAGCGCTCCTCGTTTTCCTGCACGGTGCGCCAGCGCTCCAGTTGCGGCAGGACGGCGCCCATGAGCGAGACGGCTTCGTCGAGCGACATACCGGTGTTTTGTGCCAGGCGCGGGGCACAATCCTCGATCATTGCCTCCATCGTGGTGTCGTAGGTGTACTTGCCGTGGTCGTAGCACCACTTGCAGTAATGGTCGGTCGTGGCGCCTGTGGCATCGGTGCCGCAGTCGTCGGGCGTGAGTATCATGCCGCAGCTCTGGCAATAATGCTCGGGCATTTCGAGCAGGTGGGACAACGGCTCTCCGGTTACGGCGGCAATGAGCTTCATCATGTCGATGCCCGGGGTGACCTCGTCGCGCTCCCAACGGCTGACGGCTTGGCGCGTGACAAAGAGTTTGGCGGCGAGCTGCTCTTGGGTAAGGTGATGGGCGCGACGGATGGCAATGAGCTTTTCTGCAAAGGCCATAACGGCTCCTTTCTGCTGGTTGACGGCTTAAGCATACGCGGCGGCAGGCGCCCTTCCAAGCAACCGTTGGTTGCACGACGGAGGACCGCGGCGAAGAATTGCGCACAACGCCTCACACCTTCATGCCGTACAATGACCGGCATGGAACCTATCGCACACATACATACCGATCTGCCGCAGAAGTTCGGCATTCCGCGCAACAGCTTTTTGGCGCCTCATCTGCAGGGACGCATCGTTTTTGAGCCGGAATTTGCGTCCAATGCAGCGGTTGAGGGTCTGGACTCCTTCTCTCACCTATGGCTGCTGTGGCGCTTCGAAAACGGAACGCCCGGCGGCACGGCTAAGGACATTGCTGCCGATGCCAAGTCGCAGGACAGGTCCGGCACCAACGCAAAATGGTCGAAAACCGTGCGCCCGCCGCGTCTGGGTGGAGCCGAGCGCGTGGGCGTGTTTGCCACGCGCAGCCCGTTTCGCCCTAATCCCATCGGTCTCACCTGCGTTAAGCTCGACCGCGTGGAGCTTACCGACGACGGCCCCATCATCCATGTGCTGGGAGCAGATCTGCGCGACGGTACGCCCATCTACGACATTAAGCCCTACATTCCGTTTGCGGACTGTCACCCGGATGCGACCGGCGGCTGGATTGAGGATGCTCCGTGGCAAGAGCTCGATGTTGAGTTTCCGCAAGCGCTACAGGATATGGTCCCGCCCGCAAAGCTCCCCGGCTTGGTCGAAGTCCTTCGCCAAGACCCACGCCGCGCAGGCAGCAAGCACGAGCCAAACCGCATTTACCACTTGGCTTACGCCGGGCTCGACATATCTTTTACGGTCGACGAAACCCAGCTAACCGTAGTCGCCGTCAACGACGCACGAGACTAACCAGCCATTCGTCCGCACCCGTCAAATTAAGCGCCAAACCCCGCGCCAAAACCGCCCACGCTGGTGGACAATAACGCCTACCAAAACAATCACTTTGCACGGGGGCTCAGCATGAAATACGACTTTAGCTCGCTTATCGACCGCCACGGTATGGACTCCATAGCCGTTGACTCCTGGGGTGAGATCCCCGGTATGGCTCCGAACGCACCCGACGAGGGCTTCGACCGCATCCCCATGTGGGTGGCCGACATGAATTTTGCCACGGTGCCCACGGTCCAGGAACACATCATTCAGC
>CABQMC010000145.1 GCA_902465115.1 uncultured Collinsella sp. | reverse complement strand
CCCTCACCGAGTCCGGCGAGGTCGACTGGAGCCAGGACTTCTTTGGCAAGCATGCAAGCCTCACCGTGTCCGGCCAGCTCAATGCCGAGAACTTTGCCATGGCCTTTGGCGACGTGTACACCTTTGGCCCCACCTTCCGCGCCGAGAACTCCAACACCACGCGCCACGCCGCCGAGTTTTGGATGATCGAGCCCGAGATGGCCTTTGCCGACCTTAACGACTACATGGATAACGCCGAGGCCATGCTCAAGTATGTCCTCAAGGACGTCATGGCAACCTGCCCCGACGAGCTCAATATGCTCAACAAGTTTGTGGACAAGGGTCTGCTCGAGCGCCTGGACCATGTCGCCAACTCCGACTTTGCCCGCGTTACCTACACCGAGGCCGTCGAGATCCTGGAGCAGGCAGTCGCTGCTGGCCACCAGTTTGATTACCCCGTCAGCTGGGGCATCGACCTGCAGACCGAGCACGAGCGCTTCCTGACCGAGGAGCACTTTAAGCGCCCGACCTTCGTGACCGACTACCCGGCCGAGATCAAGGCGTTCTACATGCGCATGAACGAGGACGGCAAGACCGTCGCCGCCGCCGACTGCCTGGTTCCCGGTATCGGCGAGATTATCGGCGGCTCCCAGCGCGAGGAGCGCCTGGATCTGCTCGAGGCCCGCATCAAGGACCTGGGCATGAATCCCGAGCAGTACAAGTACTACCTTGACCTGCGCCGCTACGGTTCCTGCAAGCACGCCGGCTACGGTCTGGGCTTCGAGCGCTTGGTCATGTATCTGACCGGCGTGGGCAACATCCGCGACGTCCTGCCGCACCCGCGCACCGTGGGCAACGCCGACTTCTAATTGTCGGACGCTAGCTCGCGTCGCCACACGCCAACGCTCATCGCATAAGCGTCTCTCGACATCGGTCGAGAGACGCTTTTTTCAACAGCATCCGTCAAGCTTTTGGCAAGTTTTTGGTCAGTTGACCAGGGCTGTTGAAAACTCGACCCGCCGTTTGCCGACGACTACCGACCGCCCAGAGCGCCCTGCACCCCTGGGAAAGCCCCACGTCCTAGGCTCCATACCGTCGCCACCCAAAACGGAAAGGACGTGGGTACCATGACCGAAGCCGCTGTTGAAACCTACGACACCACGACTAGAGGCGCCGCCTCGATGGCAGCCTATCGCGCCGTTCGCATCCTGCAACTATTAAGCGAAAACACCGGCGAGGACAAGGCCATGCTTTCCGATGAGTTGATCCGGCGCCTCGCCCATCCCGACGACCCCGCCCGCATGCCCATCTCGGCGGCGCGGCGCAGCATCTACACCGCCATCTCCGCGCTTCGCCATGCCGGATACGAAATTGAGTACAAACGCGGCGTGGGCTACAAACTTCTTACCCGCCCGCTCACCGATGAAGAGATCATCCGGCTCCACGGTATGGTCATGCGCAACCGCTCCACGCCTATCGCTATCCGCAAGAGCATGGCGCAGCACTTAGTTGCCATGGCGAGCGCCGACGTTCGCGGCTACCTCGATACACCCGAACCCGCTCCAAGCGCAGGCAGCAAGGCTACCAAGGCAACACGCACGCCCATCAAGCGCATCGACACGTGCGAGCTCGTCGAGCAGGCCATCGACCACGGAACCACGGTGAGTTTTGATATTTCGAGCGTCACGACACGTGGCGAAACCGAAGCAGCACGGATGACACTCCGTCCCTTTGCCATCAGGCAGCGCGATGGCATCTCGTATCTGCTGGGAACGGTCTACGACGCCCGAGGCGCCGATGACACGTTGCGTACTGTAGAGATTGGCCGAATGAGAAACGTCAGCACGCGCCTGCTCGACGGCAAGAAGCTCTTCGCCGCCTTGGACGAGGACGACGCCTCCTCCGCCGCATAAGACCCTCCGCCGCCCATTCGACTACCCGTACCGCCCATCCGATTCTGTATTAAAAAACCCGCCAGGCTGTTGTAAAAATGGACATCAGCGCTACTATAGTTCCACTTGCACTTTGTCCCAGTGCAGTGTTTCCAGCCATTTTTATACTGGGGGTAATGATATGAAGGACATCACCATCAGCCGCAGGAGCCTTCTGGTCTCCGCCGGCCTGCTCGCGCTCGCCCCGCTCGCCGGATGCGGCGGCAACTCTGGTTCCGGCTCTGCTGCCGCCGGTTCCGACTACACCATCGGCGTTCTGCAGCTCACCGAGCACTCCGCACTCGATGCCGCCAACGACGGCTTTGTCAAGGCCATCAAGGAGAGCGGCCTTAAGGTCAAGATCGACCAGAAGAACGCCCAGAACGACCAGTCCACGTGTAAGTCCATTGCCGACAAGTTTGTGGGCGACAACGTCAACCTGATTTATGCCATCGCAACGCCCGCCGCGCAGGCTGCCGCCGGCGCCACGGCCGATATCCCCATCGTGGGCTGCGCCATCACCGACTACGCCGCCTCCGGCCTGGTCCAGGACAACGACAAGCCCGGCACCAACGTCACGGGCGCTTCCGACCTCACCCCGGTCGCCGAGCAGCTCGAGATGATGCAGAAGGTCCTGCCCGACGTTAAAAAGGTCGGCCTGCTCTACTGCACCGCCGAGTCCAACTCCGCCGTCCAAATCAAGGCCGCCAAGAAGGAGCTCGACAAGCTGGGCCTCGAGTACACTGACTTCACCGTCTCGAGCTCCAACGAGATTCAGTCCGTCGTCGAGTCTGCCGTGGGCAAGGTCGACGCGCTGTACTCCCCCACCGACAACACCATCGCCGCGGGCGCCTCGCAGGTCGGTCAGATCTGCAAGGAGAACAAGCTTCCCTTCGTGACCGGCGAGGAGGGCATGTGCAAGGCCGGCGGCCTGTTCACCCTCTCCATCAACTACGAGGATCTGGGCTACGCCGCAGGCGAGATGGCCGTCAAGATCCTGAAGGGCGAAGCCAAGCCCGAGGACATGGCGATCAAGCACCTCTCAAGCAAAGACCTGGTCGTCGTCAAGAACGACGAGATGGCCGAGGCTCTGGGCATCGATCTTTCCGCTCTGGACGAGTAGCGCCATGCGCGGTAGCGCGTCTAGGGCACGCACTCGCGCCGTTGACGTGTTATTCAATATCTGAGCCACAGGGGCGAACGCCAAAGACCGGCGTTCGCCCTGCTTGTTTCGGATGAGTCAAAACATCCGGCCGCAGCTCTTTTATGCATTGTTACCGCTATCATGGTGACTCACGTGTCCACCCTATCCTAGGAGGTATGAAGCATGCTCATTGCATTGCAGGGCGCCGTTTCGCAGGGCGTCCTCTGGGGCATTATGGTGCTTGGCGTGTTTATCACGTTCCGCCTGCTCGACATTCCCGATATGACCTGCGACGGCAGCTTTGCCCTCGGCGGCTGCGTCTGCGCTGTGCTCATCGTCAATAACAACGTCGACCCGCTGCTCGCCGTGCTGGCCGGTATGTGCGCCGGCGCCATCGCGGGTGCCGTCACGGGCATTTTGACCACCGTCTTTGAGATTCCCGCGATCCTCGCCGGAATCCTCACCCAGATCAGCCTGTGGTCCATCAACCTGCGCATCATGGGCAAGTCCAATACGCCCATTCTTGCCAAGGGCACCGTGTTCTCGGCCGTCAGCAATATGACCGGTCTGCCGCAGTCCACCGTTGCCATCATCTTGGGCATCCTGCTCGCCGTGGCTATCGTTGCCATCCTGTATTGGTTCTTTGGCACCGAGATCGGCTCGGCGCTGCGCGCCACCGGCAACAACGAGTACATGATCCGCGCTCTGGGCGTCAACACCAACTCCACCAAGATGATCGCCCTCGTGCTCTCCAACGCCCTCATCGGCCTTTCGGGTGCGCTTATCTGCCAGAGCCAAAAGTATGCCGACATTGGTATGGGCACCGGTGCCATCGTTATCGGTCTTGCCGCCATTGTTATCGGTGAGGTGCTCGGCCGTCTGCTGCCCGGCGGTCTCACGCAGTTTAGCGTCCGTCTTGCCTCCGCCGTCTTTGGCTCCGTGGTGTACTTCCTTATCCGCGCCATCGTGCTGCAGTTGGGCATGGACGCCAACGACATGAAGCTGCTCTCCGCCGTAATTGTCGCTGTGGCCCTGTGCGTGCCCGTGGTTTGGGAGCGCTATAAGCTCCGCAGCTCCTACACGAAGGGAGATGAGGCAGATGCTTAAGCTCTCGCATGTCAAGAAGACCTTTAACAAGGGCACCGTCACCGAGAAGCGCGCGCTCACCGGCGTCGACCTCACCCTGAATGACGGCGACTTTGTAACCGTGATCGGCGGCAACGGCGCCGGCAAGTCCACGCTGCTCAACATGATCGCCGGCGTGTACCCGCTCGATTCGGGCGTTATCGAGCTCGACGGCACCGACATCTCGCGCCTGAGCGAGTCGCAGCGCGCCAAGTACCTGGGCCGCGTGTTTCAGGACCCCATGCGCGGTACCGCTGCCGACATGCAGATTGCCGAGAACTTGGCCCTCGCCAAGCGTCGCGGCCAGCGTCGCGGCCTTTCGTGGGGCGTCACCAAGGCCGAGAAAGATGAGTACGTTGAGCTGCTCAAGCGCCTGGACCTTGGTCTGGACACGCGTCTCAACGCCAAGGTCGGCCTGCTCTCGGGTGGCCAGCGCCAGGCACTCACCCTGCTGATGGCCACGCTCACCA
>CABQMC010000144.1 GCA_902465115.1 uncultured Collinsella sp. | reverse complement strand
CTCAAGCTCGGCCATCAGCTTATGAATGTCTAGGCCTTGGACGTCTGCCTGCCTCTGAGTCGTCTGTTTTTGCCTTAAAACTACCATTCGCCGGCCTATTCCTACCGTTCACCCTAAAGTGAAAACGATTACAGACATATGAAACTGAAATCGTTTACAGTGTAAGTATCAAAGATGGCCGGGTGTACATGCGCCCGTTGGAGGAAAGGGAAGTCATGGACTACCGTAAATCAGCCCAAGAGGTGCTCGACAACGTCGGAGGCGCCGGCAACGTTGTTTCGGCCGCACACTGCGCCACGCGTCTGCGCCTGGTGATTGCCGATAACGCCAAGGTCGACACGGAGGCCCTCGAGAATATCGACGGCGCCAAGGGCGTCTTTGAGGCCCAAGGCCAGCTCCAGATTATTTTTGGCACTGGCACCGTCAACAAGGTCTACGACGAGTTCATTGCGGTCAGCGGCGTCGAGGCTGCCACCAAGGCCGAGGTCAAGGAGGCCGCGGCGCAGCAGCAGAACATCTTTATGCGTGCCATTAAGGTGCTCGGCGACGTCTTTGTCCCCATCATCCCCGCCATCGTGGCTTCGGGCTTGCTGCTGGGCATTATGAGCGCCCTCAACTTTATGGCCTCCAACGGCTTTATCGCGCTCGACACCAATAACTTTATCTACAAGATCGCCGACCTGGTCTCGGGCACGTCCTTCGGCATTCTGCAGATCCTGATCGGCTACTCCGCCGCAAAGGCCTTTGGCGCCAACCCGTATCTGGGTGCCGTCGTCGGCGGTGCGTTCATCAACTCCTCACTGCAGAGCGCCTACACGGTTGCCTCCGAGGGCGTGCAGACCATGGTCACCGTCATTCCCGGCGTGTACAGCTTTGAGTGGGTCGGCTATCAGGGGCATGTGATCCCCATCGTTATCGCCTGCGCCATTCTCGCCTTCCTCGAGAAGCGTCTGCACAAGATCGTTCCCGAGATGTTTGACCTCTTTGTGACCCCGCTCGTCTCGGTGTTCGTGACCGTGCTCGTGACGCTCGTTGCCGTCGGCCCCATCTTTGTCTGGGCCGAGAACGCCATCCTCGGTCTGATCCAGGCCCTGCTGACCCTGCCCTTCGGCATCGGTTCCTTTATCGTCGGCCTGTTCTATGCCCCCACGGTCGTTACCGGTATCCACCAGATGTACACCGCCATCGACCTGGGCCAGCTCGCCCAGTACGGCGTGACCTATTGGCTGCCCATCGCCAGCGCCGCCAACATCGCTCAGGGTGGTGCCGCGCTCGCCGTTGCCTTTAAGACCCGCGATGCCAAGATCAAGGGACTGGCGCTTCCTTCGGCCCTGTCCGCCTTCATGGGCATTACCGAGCCTGCCATCTTTGGTGTGAACCTGCGCTTCTTTAAGCCCTTCATCGCCGGCTGCATCGGCGGCGGTTGCGGTGCCCTGGTCTGCGCGCTCACTTCGCTGGCTGCCTCCGGCACGGGCGTTACCGGTATCTTCGGTATCCTGCTGTGCCTGGCCCAGCCCGTGCAGTACGCGATCATGTTTGCGGTCGCCGCGCTGGTTTCCTTTGCTATCTCGTTTGTCCTGTACAAGGACGAGCCCAAGGCTTCCGAGCAGGCCTAAGAGCTTTTGATTGAGGGGATGCCCGCGGGTCGTATGCTCGCGGGCGTTTCTCGTATCTGGTGCCGATCTCTGGTGCCTTGTTGCTTTCGATCCGTTAGGACTTTGATATGTCTAATGCACTTGGTCGCGACCTTGCAAAGCTGGTCGCCGCTGTTGACGCCGCCGCCTCTGAGTGCGGCCATGGCGCGTATGGCCAGCGCTTCCATATAATGCCGCCGGCGGGCTGGCTCAACGACCCCAACGGTCTTTGCCAGGCAGGCGGCGTGTTCCATGCCTATTTTCAGTATGCGCCGTTTGATGTCGAGGGTGGCGTTAAGGCCTGGGGCCATGCGACGAGCCGCGACCTTATGACGTGGGACTATGTTGGCGCTCCGTTGCTGCCCGACGAGCCGTTCGATTGCCACGGTGTGTATTCGGGCTCCGCGCTTGCCGAGGACGGTCGCATTCGCGTACTGTACACAGGCAACGTTAAACTCTCCGATGTAGACGGCACGTACGACTACGTCAATACCGGCCGCCGCGCCGATACTGTTTATGTCGAGAGCGTTGATGGCCTTGCCGGTCGGGAGTTCAGCCAAAAGCGTGTGGTGCTGGCGTCCGAGGATTATTCCGAGGATTTGACCTGCCATGTGCGCGATCCCAAGGTGTGGCGCGATGATAATGGGCGTTACCACATGGTGCTGGGCGCGCGTCGTCGCGTGGATGGGCCGCATGTCGATAGTCGATTTTGCGCCATGCACGGCGAGGGTGCCGGGCGCGATGTGGGCGAGATCCTGGTGTATGGCTCGGCCGATATGCTGAGTTGGGAGCTCGAGAGCCGCGTGTCTACCCCCGAGCGCTTTGGCTTTATGTGGGAGTGCCCGGGGTATCTGGAGCTTGAGGCGGATGGCGGCGTGCCGGCAAGGTTTCTGTCTTTCTCTCCCCAGGGGCTCGAGGGCGGTCGTTGGGACCGCGGTAACGTGTATGCAGCGGGCTACATGCCTGTAACGGGCGACATTACGGGTGGCAATGACGCTTATGAGCTGGGCGAGTTTCGCCTGTGGGACGCCGGTTTTGACTTCTATGCTCCGCAGGAGTTCACGGCCGAGGACGGTCGCCACATTCTGATCGGCTGGATGGGCATGCCCGATGAGCCGACCTATGGCAACGCGCCCACCGTGGCGTGCGGCTTACAGCCGGTGCTGGCGGCGTGGTGCTGCAACAGCCGGCGCGCGAGATTGAGCACCATTATGCCTCGGTGCGTGTGGGGGCGGGCTCGTTGGAGGTTGCCGGCGATACCTGCTTTGATGTTGTTGTCGACGGTGTCGACGGCGCGTTTGCCGCGACCGTAGATGGCGAGCTGAAACTGGTGTTTGTGCCCGCCGAGGGCGAGCTTCCCGCGCGCTTTGAGATGCGATATACCGATGAAGGTCGCGCTTCTGCCGGCTGCGGTCGTACCGTGCGCTGGGAGCCCGTCGACGAGGTGCGCAACGTGCGCATTGTTGGCGATGTCTCGTCGGTCGAGGTGTTTGTGAACGATGGTTCGCTCGTGTTTTCGACGCGCATCTATCCCGAGGCCTATGACGTGACCGTTGACGCTCCGGGTGCGAGCGTGACCTATCACACGCTCAACATCTAGGCGATTCGTCGCATATCGGCGCTATACTGCAGCCGTTGCCCACGATGCGGGGAACACCCGCATCGTGGGTTTTTGTTTTGAAGGGACGGTGCCGTGTGGATGTGCAGCAGCTAGAAGAGACTTGGGCTTTGAGGGCCGGCGCGCGTGAGGCGCGGTTGCTTGCGGCCCCGCATGTGCCGGCAGCGCTGTCGCAGCTGGGGATTGTGCGTCCCGGTGACCGCCTGGTGGCCTTTGCGGACGACTTTGCCGATGCATTTGCCCGCGGCTTTGATGGTTGCGATGTCGCGCTGGTGGGCTCGCCGTCCGCCGAGGCGTTTGCCGCTGCGTCCGAGGGCTTTGATGCTTCGTTTGATGTCGAGGGTCCGCACTTGTGGTGGTTCGTCAACTCCATCGGCGGGTTTGGTCTGCGTGTGCCCGATCTGCGCGCTCTGGGCCGCGCTGCTCGTGAGGCCCATGCGCTGTTTGTGGTGGATAACACGGTGGCGTCGGCTTTTGGCTGCGATCCGCTGCGTTTGGGTGCCGTGCTGTCGCTCGAGGCGCTCGACCGCGTGTGTGCTGGCAAGGCTCCGCGCAAGTTGGTTGCCGTATCGGTCGCGCGCTCGCAGCTCAAGCGCCATCGCGTGGATGCCGCGGCTGAGTGCGCGCATGCCCTGCTTGAGGGCTGTGGCTTGGCCAAGCTTGATATGCCTGCTGACGAGGCCGGTGTACTGGAGCGCGGGCTGGACTCGCTCGATGTCCGCATGCAGGCGCATTTCGATCGCGCCCGTGCGCTAGCCGAGTATCTGGCCGCCAACGAGATGGTGCGCATCGTGCGCTATCCCGGGCTGAGCCCGCATCCCGACCATGCGGCTGCAACGGGAATCCTCGAGCATGGTTTTGGCCCGGCAGTTGAATTTGATCTTATCGAGCGTAGCGCGGGAGAGCTGTTCGACGCTTTGCCGGGGGAGTTTCGCGCATCGCCCGCCGGCGGCGCAACGACGCGCCTTTCGGCCCCACGCGGCAAGCAGGGGAGCACCGTCCGCCTCTTCGCCGGCACCGACAACCCCCTGGTCGTAGCGTCCGCCCTAGACAACGCCCTCCGCAACTAGCTAAATCATCCTCGACTCCATAAGTTGCGGTGAAATAGGGATTGATTTACGGCTTTAACCGCATAAACAGTCCCTATTTCACCGCAACTTATGAGAAGGGGTTGTGTGGCTATAAGGCCCCGTCCCAAATGGGCTACTCTTTGATGCTGGCGATGAGGTCGTTTGCTTTGGTGGCAATGACGTTGTTGATGTCGGTCTGCAGCTCCTCGTAGGCCGCTATGGCTCGCTCGCCGGCGGGGGTGAGGGTGGATCCGCGGGCTCCGTCGCGCTCGATGAGCTTGCAGCCCAGCTGGCCTTCGGCTTCGTTCACAATGCGCCATGCCTTGGAATACGCCATGCCCATGCTCTTGGCGGCGCGGTTGAGCGAGTGCTCGCGGGCAATACCCTGCAGCAGCAAGACGCAGCCGTGGCCGAAC
>CABQMC010000143.1 GCA_902465115.1 uncultured Collinsella sp. | reverse complement strand
AGGGGACAGGCACCTTTGTGGCGGTCCCGTTTGTCTCGACCTGTAACATCTGGGCCCCTATTTGACGAGCGGTTGTTACAGATTGAGACAAACGATCGCCGCTGATCATTTCATCTCAATCTGTAACATCTAAGATCGAAAAGAGCCGCTAGATGTTACAGATCGAGACAGTCGAGTGCCAGAGTCGAAAACCACTACAAAGGGGCCTGTCCCTTTCGTGGTGGTGGGGCGAGCTCGATGCTGCCGTGCTCGTTGAACGACATTCTAATGAGCGTCTCTACAGAATTTCATCTGGGCTGGCGGGTTTGGTTGTTTTGGGGATGCCGAGTTTGGATGACGCGAAATCGTCAACATTGTCCTTAATTCCGTCTTTGGTGTAGACGGTGACCATATAGGTGCTGTGTCCGAATTCGCCCTTGTCGCGTGTTGCCCAGGCATCCCAGTAGGCGGCCCTGTTTCGCCCTTTGATTTTTCCGACACGGCGGAGTTCTGTTCGCTTTAATTTCTGGTTGCTATAGATGGTTCGACCGGCCTCCTCGGTGAGCCCGCACTGTCCAAGCATCTTGTCGAGGACTTGGTTCATGTGGCGCTCATCGGTGTTTGGTGCGTAGTCGTAGGCAAGGCCGATGGAGTCGAGTGGCTGGTCGTCGATTAGATAGTTTAGCGCCTGAGGTCCAAGGCAGAAATAGGGGGAGCATCCGTCGATCTGACCGAGCAACGGTAACTTGGACTGCCAAAGTCCGGTGGGAATTGCATATTCGTAGAACACGCCACGGCAGACAAAGGAGAGCGAGGTGGCACGCGAGCCGGCGTCGATCATCCCGCAAAGATCGAAGGGCGAGGCGATACCAAAAGAAAAGGGCGTGATGACGATAAGGAAGAGCATCACGATGGGTATGGCGAGAATGGCGATGACGTTGCGACCGGTGGAATGAGGCGGCTTCATATGCGCTCCTCGAGACAAAGATCTGTTGAGGATAGGCAGAAATGGATATGTTCAGAGAACAATTCAAGTTTAATCTCATGGCGCGAGATAGTCGACCGTTAGCGTCGAAAACCACCACAAAGGTGCCTGTCCCCTTTGTGGTGGTGAGGAGCGCGCGGCTTCTTTTGGTAATAGTGTTAGCTGGCGGTATCATTAGTGAAGGTGGCGAAGGTTTGCATTGTGGGGTGTTTTGCCGTGAGCCGTTCTGCCCGTATTGGATTGATTGTCTTGGCGCTTGCGATCGCTGTGGTTGGCGCGGGCGCTGTCGGTATGGCATTTCTACCTGCTGCGGTGACGGAGCCGGTAGTCAAGCCTGTGACTCAATCTGTCGAACTTCTGACCGGCGACGACAAGCCCGAGGCCATTACCGTTGATTTTGATGAGCAGCCGGCTGTGCTGGGTATTAGCAATTATCCGCGTATTCAGCTTGGGGCCATGCGCTATACCACGGATACAAGCCTGATCGATAGGGCGTCCGAGCTACTCAAGGGCAAAACCTTTAAGCGCTGGTACGGATATGCGTCCTATCGGGCAAAAGCGAACGACATGGTTGGCGGATGCCACTCTTCCATCGAGCTGGACACTGCAAACGGCGCAAAGTTGTGTGATGTCTCGTACGATCCGGGCTACGAGGGCAATGAGGGTCCGGGCATCTACATCATGGACGGCGATGTCGCCTATGTCATGGAGGGCGACCAGACCGAGCTCAACGATTTTATGGGTCAGTGTATCCAAGATGCCTATAAACAGACCTGCTTGCCTGACCCGCAGACTGCACGCGATAGTGGGTCTGCCCGTACATGGCTGTTCGAGGATGAGATGCTCTGGACCGTCGAATCGGGAAGTATGGGTTCGGCGAAGGAGTAGAGACCGCGACCACCACAAAGGTGCCTGTCCTCTTTGTGGTGGTTTTCGGTCTGTCTCGATCTGTAACATCTTGGCCGCTAAAAGTGGGCCTGGTGTTACAGATTTAGATTTTCGATTCAGGTGTCTTCTGTTCGTCTCGATTTGTAACAGATAGAGCCCTATTTGCCGATTAGATGTTACAGATTGAGACAAACGGGCGCCGCTGAACAATTCGTCTCGATCTATAACATCTGGAGCCGGAAACGGTCGATAGATGTTACAGATTGAGATAGTTAGGGGACGAGGCCGCAGCGGGCGAGCGTGCCTGCCCCCTATCACTTAATCACTCAGAAAATCTTATATATAGAGACTTAGATTTGTGTATAAGATTGTACAAAGCTGGCAACAATACTTCTCGAACAACGTGAAGCCGCCCCGTAGGGCGGCCACCCCAAGAGAGGTGATTCCATGAGAATCGATAAGCTAGCAATGACGTCGCGCGAGGCGCTGCAGACCGCCATGAGCACGGCTGCCGACGCGCAGGCTGGCGCGGTGGAGCCGATTCATCTGCTGTCTGCCCTGCTCGGTGCCGGCGAGCGCAATATCTCCGTGATCATCGAGCGCATCGGTGCCGACCCGGCCCAGCTCGCACGCTCCACACAAGATGCCATCGACCACGCGCCTAAGGTTTCGGGCGAGGGTCAGCAGATGGGCCTGTCCAACGAGCTCGTCCGCGTCATCGAAAAGGCCGAGAAGAAGGCCACCAAGATGGGCGACAGCTTTGTGGTGACCGAGCATCTGCTGATGGCACTTGCCGAGGACAAGGGCGAGGCCGGCCGCGTTCTGCGCGACGCAGGCGTGACCAAGGAGCGCATCGAGCAAGTCTACAAGGAGCTGCGCGGTGATGACCGCGTGACGTCCGCCGAGGACAAGGCGCAGTTTGAGGCGCTGGAGCAGTACGGTCGCAACATCTGCGATCTGGCCCGCGCCGGCAAGCTCGACCCGGTCATCGGCCGTACCGATGAGATTCGCCGCACCATCCAGGTCCTGTCCCGTCGCACCAAGAACAACCCCGTGCTCATCGGCGAGCCGGGCGTCGGCAAGACGGCCATCGTCGAGGGCATCGCTCAGCGTATCGTGGCCGGCGACGTGCCGAGCACCCTGCGCGACCGCGACCTTATCGAGCTCGACATGAGCGCGCTGGTCGCCGGTGCCAAGTATCGTGGCGAGTTCGAGGACCGCTTGAAGGCCGTGCTCAAGGAAGTGCAAAAATCGGAAGGCAAGGTCATCCTGTTCATCGATGAGCTCCACACCATCGTGGGCGCGGGTGCCACCGAGGGCTCCATGGACGCCGGCAACATCCTCAAGCCGGCGCTCGCCCGTGGCGACCTGCATGCGATCGGCGCGACCACGCTCGACGAATATCGCAAGTACATCGAGAAGGACGCGGCGCTCGCCCGTCGTTTCCAGACCGTTATGGTCTCCGAGCCCACCGTTGAGGACACCATCTCGATCCTTCGTGGCTTGAAGGAGAAGTACGAGATCTTCCACGGCGTGCATATCACCGATAGCGCGCTCGTGGCCGCCGCCGACCTCTCCGATCGCTACATCGCCGACCGTTTCCTGCCCGACAAGGCCATCGACCTGGTCGATGAGGCGGCAAGCCGCCTACGCATGGAGCTCGACAGCATGCCGGTCGAGATCGACGCCACCACGCGTCAGCTCACCCAGCTGCAGATCGAGGAGCAGGCGCTCATGAAGGAGACCGACGACGCCTCCAAGGAGCGCCTGGAAGCCCTGCGCCAGGAAATCGCCGAGGTCCAGGAAAAACTCAACGTGCAAAAGGCCGGCTGGCTCAACCAAAAGAACGCCATCGACCACGTGCAGGAGCTCAAGGGACAGCTCGACGAGGCCAAGAGCGAAGAGGAGCGTGCGACGCGCAACGGCGACCTGGGTCGTGCGTCCGAGCTGCGCTACTCCGTGATTCCGGGTCTGCAACAGCAGATTCAGGATTCCGAGGCTGCGCTCGAGGCACAAAAGCAGCAGGACGGCGAGGGCCTCAACGAACAGGTGACCTCCGATGAGATCGCCGAGGTCGTGAGCGCCTGGACCGGTGTGCCCGTGTCCAAGATGATGCAGGGCGAGCTCGACAAGCTCAAGGGCCTGGAGGGCGAGCTGCACAAGCGCGTCATCGGCCAGGACGAGGCGGTCTCCGCTGTCGCCGCGGCCGTGCGTCGCAGCCGTGCGGGCCTCTCCGATCCGGACAAGCCCATCGGCAGCTTCTTCTTCCTGGGCCCCACCGGCGTGGGCAAGACCGAGCTCGCCAAGGCGCTGGCCGAGTGCCTGTTCGATGACGAGCGCGCGCTCGTGCGTATCGACATGTCCGAGTATATGGAGAAGTTCAGCGTCCAGCGTCTGATTGGTGCGCCCCCGGGATACGTGGGCTACGACGAGGGCGGTCAGCTCACCGAGGCCGTGCGCCGTCGTCCGTACTCTGTGATCTTGCTCGACGAGATGGAGAAGGCTCATCCGGATGTCTTTAACGTGCTGTTGCAGGTGCTTGATGACGGTCGTCTGACCGATGGCCAGGGTCGCCAGGTGTCCTTCAAGAACACGATTATCATCATGACGTCCAACGTGGGCTCCAAGGCCATCGCCGATCTGTCCGGTAAGGACGAGGAGGAGATGCGCCATCAGGTCGACGCTGCCATGGCTCAGACCTTCCGCCCCGAGTTCCTCAACCGTATCGACGATATCGTGGTGTTCCATCCGCTCGGCATGGCGCAGATCGAGAAGATCGTCGACATCCAGCTTGCCGACGTCCGCGCACGCCTGGCCAAGGAGCGCATGACGCTTGCCATCACCCCGGCGGCCAAGCAGATGCTCGCCGTGGGCGGCCTGGACCCCGTGTTCGGTG
>CABQMC010000142.1 GCA_902465115.1 uncultured Collinsella sp. | reverse complement strand
CCGCACGGTGGCGCCGGCAAGGGGCCCAAGGGTAGCAAGGGGCACAGCGGCATGTCGCGCGCACAGAACACTGCCGGTCGCAATCGCGCGGCCCAGGGGCGTCAGGGCGCCAACGGAGGCGGACGCCGCAACTAGGGCAGCGGTGCGCTCGCTGCGTCCATCCCACACGCGTGGCGCAGCGAGCGCATTGCCTCAACGAGGATGACGCCGGCGATAGCGACCGTAATTGCCACATCGAGCGGCGTGTTCACAAACCAGAGCAACGTCATGAGATACGACCCGGCATTAAAGGCAAAGTGCAGCAGGATCGTGTAGCGGAGCTTTCCGGTCGTCACGAGCACCCAACCAAAAATAAGGCCGGCGGCGCCCGCATAGCAGCCCTGTACCCAGTTCATGTGCATAAAACCAAAGATGGCAGCCTGCAGCACGATAGCCGCAGCGATGCCCCAGGTACTCGGGGCCGCCCAGGGCACCATGGCGCCGTCCTGCGCGCTCGCACGACGCCGGCGCTTCCAAAGTGGGCGGCACTGCGGATTAAACGCTCGGAGCGAAAACTCAAAAATAATGCCGCGCACCAGCAGCTCTTCACAAAATGGGGCGCCGAGCACCGTAGTCAGGACGGCGAGATAGCTGGTGTCGCCCATGCCTGTTTCCTCGACAAGCTCGCTGTAGTCGGCCGCGGCCTCGGGCAACAGCGACAGCGCGGCGTCGGTCACGTAGCCAACGACCACCTGCAGGGCAAGGCCAATCACGATAACGCAGGCGATGCGTTTCCACGCCCCACGCGCTCCCCCGCCGAGCGGGTGCTCGCTTTGCCGGCGTGCCATAAACGAACGCGGCCACAGATAACGCCACCACAGCAGCGCCATCAAAAACGACGCCATCTGCGCGGCAGCCTGAAGCAATTGAATGTCGAGGTCATCGATCGAAAAACCCATGAACACCGACGCGACGCCCAGAGCGGAAAACAAAACCACGCTCAGGGCAATATCGGCAGCAACGACGCCAAAACAGGCAAGCGCCCAAATCATCGCATTGAGCATGCCAACCTCCTCCCGACGACCAGTCATTGGGGACGTTCTTCAACGACTAGCTGTTGGGGACAGTCTTTGCCAAAAGCCCCGTTGGGCGAGATGTCAAACGGAAAGGTGCCGCAGCGATTGAACGCGGCGATAAACATGCGGATGGCGTTGGACGGCGTGGTGCCTACGAGCTGAGTTGCCGCCGCGAAGGCTGCCTTCTCCTCGGGCAAGACCTTCGCGACTACGGGGGTCATGTGTTCTGCCATGGCGCTTCCTTTTTGAAACGACGGTAGTGCGGATAGATGCGGGCCACGCGGCTGGGCGACGGGCTGTGAAGGCAACCCGATTGACCCGCATCTAGAGTTTGTTTCTGCGGCGTTGGTATTACTTGGTATTCCTAAGTATTACCCCGCAGATAGAATACCACACCAGACCCCATGGGGACGGAGGAAAACGAATCATTTTGTTGCTGAGTTAGTTTTTAGAGCGTGATGATGTCCGAGATATCGAGGGCCTGAGCGTCGGCGGCGTCGTGCGTGGCAAGCAAGAGCGTGCGGCCGTCGAGCAGGTCGAGCACGACCTTGGTCGTCGCATCGCGCGCGGCGGCATCCAGGCCGGTAAAGGGCTCGTCAAGAATCACCACGCCGCCCGGGCACAGCAGGGCTCGAGCAATCTCGACGCGACGGCGCTGCCCGCCCGAAAGCTCGGCCACGCGAGCATCCACATCGACTCCCGGCACCAGCAGGCGCAGCAGGGCCGCAGCGCTCGAGGCGTCCACGCGTGCATCGGCGCACACCAGCACGTTATCCAGGGCAGAAGCGTCCTCGACTAGGCGCACATCCTGAAACACCATGGAACACGGCGCGCATTCCCCCGCCGCCAGCGCAAGCAACGTCGACTTGCCCACACCCGAGGCGCCCATCACGCAGGTGCGCCCACCGGCGGGTACACAGAGCACCAGTCCGTCGAGCGCCGGCGCCCAGGGCGCGCGATCGCCCGCGACAAGCGCAAGCTCCGCTGCAGTGCCATCGCTTGCGGCCCCCGCACGCCCATGCGCCCGCACGGCAGCACGCCATCCCACGGGCCCCGAAGCCCGCAGCAGCCACACCAGCACGCGCTCGCACGCCCACGATGCTGCCACGACCAACACGGTCCACGCCAGCAGGTCAGCCGTCTCGATGAGCAGCTTCGCCTGATAGATGCGCTCGCCCACGGTGCCCGCCGCCATGCCGATCAGCTCCGCCGCCACGCCGGCCTTCCAGCTCATGCCAATCACGGCGCGGGCGCACGAAAGCGCAAACGGCAGGACTTCGCGCCAGGTGTGGGCACAAAACAGTCGCCAGCCCCGCACGCCATGCAGACGAAACATCTGCTCCAGCGGCTTATCCGCTTGCGTCAAGCCCTCGACCAGTGAGAAATACACGCCCGGCAGTGCCATCAAAAAGACTGCGGCGATACTCACGCGCGCCGACCCCAGCCAAATGAGCAGCAGGACCACCACGCAGGCGACCGGCGTCGCCTTTACAAACGACAGCGCCGGCGCCACCAGGCGGGAGAACGTCCGCGACCGCACCGAGACTCCCGCCAGCACGCCGCCGCACACCGCGGCAAGCGCCAGCCCGCCCAGTATCCGCGCACCCGAGCCCGCCAAAATCGCCCAGGTATCGCCATCGCACACCAGGCGTAGCAGCGCCAAGGCAACAGCACCCGGTCCCGGCAAGATCAACGGCTGCGCCACCAGCGCCGCCGCCAGCGCCCACACGGCAAGCCAAAAGGCGGCGACAGCACCTGCTGCCGCCACCGCCTTCATACGCTCCGTCATTTGTCGAGCAAACGCACGCACGGGCTACTCCATGTAGTAGAAATCGTCAGCCGGAAGTTTACCACCCACGGCGCTCGCGTCCGCGTCGGACAGCACCTGCAGATACCCGCTAAGCGCCGCCTTCATATCCTTGCCCGTCTGGCACACAAGCATGCACCCGGGAATCGCCTTCTCGGCGATCTTGGCGTTGTCCACGATGCCGGCATCGACCACGGCCTGCGCCCAGTCTGCCGGCGCCGCATTGACAGCCTTAACGCTCGCCGCATGGCAGCTCAAGAACTCCGCCACGGCCTCGGGATGTTCCTCGGCAAACGCGCGGCGCACCACGGTCACGCCCGTCAGCAAGCGCGAGCCTGTGTCACCTGCCAGCTTACCTTCGCTCTTGGCGATGGCAGCGGTCTTGAACGGCTCCGGCAGCACGCCCACGGCGGACGGGTCGGCAAGCAGGGCCGACAGCACCTCGGTGGGCTCGCTCTTAAACTCGAGCGTCACCTGGCCGGTCAGGCCCGCGCGCTCCAACAGGTAGTTCATGACGTACTCCGGCGTGGTGCCCTTGCCCGTCATATAGACGGTATGGCCCGCCAGATCGCCAAACGAGGCCACACTCGCGTCGCCCGTCACAACGTTCAGCACGCCCAGTGTGTTGATGTCGATGACCTGCACCGCGCCCTCGGTCTTGTTGTAGAGCACGCTCGCCACGTTGGCGGGCACCAGGGCGATATCGACATCGCCCTGAATCACCTTGGGCACGATCTCGTCGGCTGCGGCGCTGATCGCAAAGTCGAACTCGTTGTCCGTGGCACCGTCGGCCGCCTGGTCCATAAACTGCACCAGACCGATCGACGTCGGACCCTTGAGCGAGGCGACGTGTACCTCAACCGGCCCGGCAGCGGCACCGTCAGCGGCAGACCCGGCAGCCGACCCCGCAGCAGACCCGGCCCCCGCAGCTCCACCACCACAACCAGCAAGCGCGAGTGACAACGCGCCCGCAGCAAGCGCCGAGGCAAATCCCCGGCGCGTCATCTCAACATCAAACGCACGCATGGCTAGCACGCCCCCTCGTTGGGCATCGACCAGGCGTGATGGTCGGTATGCAGCAACTCCTCGGCCAGCGGCGAGAGCGGCGCGCCCAAAAACTCGCGGTAGCACGCCTGAACATCGGGGTTCTCGTGCGAGAAGCGAATGTCCGCAGCGGCATCCAGGCCCCACAGCACCTGGCCGCGCTCGGCCGCCAGCTCGCAGCCGTCGTGGATGGGCTGACCGCCGCCACCGACGCAGCCGCCCGGGCACGCCATGACCTCGACGAAGTCATAGCTCACACGGCCGTCGCGAATCGCGTCGAGCAGACGGGCGGCGTTGCCCAGCCCGTGCGCCACGGCGACGCGCACCTTGGTACCGTCGATATCGGCCACGGCCTCCTTCCAGCCCTCGAGTCCGCGCACGTCAGTGAAGAAGTCAGCATCCGGGTTCTTGCCCGTCACCAGGTAATATGCCGAGCGCACGGCGGCCTCCATCACGCCGCCCGTGGCGCCAAAGATCACACCCGCGCCCGTGCCAAAGCCCAACGGCGTATCGAGCGGCTCCTCGACCAGCGTGTCAACGCTCACGTGGCTCGCGCGGATCATGCGCACCATCTCGCGCACCGTCAGCGCAACGTCCACGTCGGGCGCGCCGCCCCCGCCCATCATGCTCGGCGGCGCACACTCGGCCTTCTTGGCCGTGCACGGCATAACGGACACCACGAACAGACGCTCGGGCTCCACGCCCAGCACCTTGGCGTAGTAGGTCTTGGCGATAGCGCCGAACATCTGCTGCGGCGACTTTGACGTGGACAGGCTGTCGACAAACTCGGGGTAACGTGCCTTCACAAAGCGCACCCAGCCCGGGCAGCAGCTCGTAAACATGGGCC
>CABQMC010000141.1 GCA_902465115.1 uncultured Collinsella sp. | reverse complement strand
CACTTAATGTGCTCTCCGTGCGAGCAGGACTGTAGAGCAGGAAACCTTGTATACGCCCGCCCGCTCCCGAGGGGCATCTCTCATGTAAAAACTTTTGTCGAGTAAAGTCCGAGGTCAGTGGCGTTTTATACCGAGAAATTCAAAAAAAGTTGAAAATTCATTACATATTTGCGTTGACTTTAGGTAACTAAAGTTTCATACTCCTTTTCAACCACTGGGGGATGTGAACACGCACGGATCGTTCACATCATGATTGAAGAGGATTTCTTAGACATGTTCACGCATCAGCTAAACATTATCAGCGTAGTAATTATCTGATGCGGGTTAGCACATACAGCTAGCCCGTACGATAACGGGCGGCTGATGAAGATGAGGGCCGTCGAGCGCAACCGACGGCCCTCATTTTTTATGTCTAGGAAGTTCTTTTTAGAGGAGGAAATGTAATGAACGGAGTTTTGCTCATGGTTGTGGCCGCGGTGGTGCTCGCCTGCGGCTATCTGGGCTATGGCCGATGGCTGGCCAACAAGTGGGGCGTTGACAAAGAGGCCCTCACGCCGGCCAAGCGCATGAAGGACGGCAAGAGCTTCTCGCCCGTCTCCGCCTTCACCGCGTTCTCGCACCAGTTCAGCTCGATCTGCGGTGCTGGCCCTGTTACGGGTACGATCGTCGCCATGGCCTTCGGCTGGCTTCCCGTCGTGCTCTGGGTCCTCGTCGGCGGCATCTTCTTTGGCGCCGTCCACGACTTTGGTGCCCTGTACGCTTCGATGAAGAACAACGGCAAGTCACTCGCTCAGCTCATCGAGAAGTATATCGGCAAGACCGGCCGTCGCCTGTTCCTGCTGTTCTGCTGGCTGTTCTGCATCATCGTCATCGCCGCCTTCACCGACATGGTCTGCAAGACGTTCATGTTCACCCCGGCCGTTGACGCTTCTGGTGCTGCTACCGGTGCCATCGACTTCACCAAGTCCTATGCCGCCGGCTGCGCTGGTACCATCTCCATCCTGTTCACCTTCGTCGCTATCGCCTTTGGTTGGGCCCAGAAGAAGTTCAACCTTACCGGTGCTGCCGAGTTCGTCACCGGCGTGGTCCTCATGGTCCTCATGTTCGCCGTCGGTATGCAGTTCCCGGTCTACCTGGATAAGTTCCAGTGGTTCGCCGTCGTCATGGTCTACCTGGTCTTCGCTGGCGCTATGCCCATCCAGATGCTCAAGACCCCGCGTGACTACCTCACTTCCATCATGATGATCGTCATGATCGTCTGCGCTGTCCTCGGCGTCGTCGTCTTGGGCGTCAACGGTCAGGCTACTATCACCGCTCCGGTCTTCACCGGCTTCTCCACTGCCTCCGGCATGATGTTCCCGGTCCTGTTCGTCTCCGTCGCTTGCGGTGCTCTCTCCGGTTTCCACAGCCTCGTTTCTTCCGGCACCTCTTCTAAGCAGGTCGAGAAGGAGCAGGACGCCGTCAAGGTCGGTTACGGCGCCATGATCGTCGAGTCCTTCGTTGGCATCCTTGCCATCATCGTCGCCGGCATCATGTTCTCCGATATGAACACCGCCGGTACTGGCGCTCTCAACGCCGGTGTCGCTTCCACCCCGTTCCAGATCTTCGCCGCCGGCATCTCCCGCGGTATGCAGGCCTTCGGTGTTGACGGCACGCTCGCTACCGTCTTCATGACCATGAACGTCTCCGCTCTGGCCCTGACCTCGCTCGACGCCGTCGCCCGCATCGCCCGCACCTCGTTCTCCGAGTTCTTTGCCCAGACCAACGACGCCCTGGCCATCGAGTCCAAGGCCGGCTACATGAAGGTCCTCGGCAACCCCTGGTTCGCCACGGTCGTCACCCTGCTTCCCGGTCTCGCCCTCGCTTTTGGTGGCTATGCCAACATCTGGCCGCTCTTTGGTGCTTCCAACCAGCTGCTCGGCGGCATGACCATGATCACCCTCGCCGTGTTCTGCAAGTGCACCGGCCGCAAGGGTTGGATGCTCTACGTGCCCGTCGTCTTCCTGCTCTGCTGCACCTTCACCTCGCTGGTCCAGAGCGCCATGGGCTGCATGACCGCCGTCCAGGCCTACGGTTTCTTCGGTACCATCCCGGCTACCGCCACCACGGCCGCCGTCTCCGTTGCCGCCACCAAGGGCCTGCAGCTCGTCTTTGCCGTCCTGCTGATGGTCCTGGGCCTCATCGTCGCCGTCAACTGCCTCAAGGAGTTCTTCGGCAAGGAGGCTGGCTCCATGCCTGATGAGGAGCCCGAGTGGTCCGATATGGGCAAGGCCGAGTACGGTCGCGCCGCTGCCGCCGAGGCTCCTGCCGACGCCGAGGCCGTCAAGGCCTAGTCGGTCGGACGGGTTGAATCTCTCATCCATATGACTCGGAAAGACCGGGTCCGCAACGACGCGGACTCGGTCTTTTTTTATGCGAAAGCGGGTGACGCTCGAGTGTTCTCGCAGATGTTTTGCGTGGATAAGGGCGTGCGTTGTACCATATAGACGTATATGTGTACATATGAAAGGGGCCCCGTGGCCAAGACGGTATATTCCGATAATCAAAACAATGTCGATGCTTTGGCTGAGCGCCTGAGCAGCCAGACGTCGCTTTCTGCCGAGCGCGCCAAGCTGGTTGCCTACGACCTGCTCTGCCGCAAGGCGCTCAAGATTAAGTCGAGTGCGCTGGCGCAGATTTTCCGCTCCGTCGATAAGGAGTGCGACACCAAGGCGATGCGCGATGAGCTTATCGCGGCAAAGATCGTGACCAAGATCGAGGGTAGCGGCATTAACGGGCGCCCGGCGTTCTATACCATCAATGCCGAGATCCTCGATGCCCAAGAGCAGCCTGCCGAGTCCGTCGAGGGTTTTGTCGTCGAGGATTCCGCTGACGTGCCTGCTGTGGAAGAAGCTGCTCCGCGTGAGCATGTCGATACCGATGAGTTGCTCGATGAGAACGTCGTGCGTGCCTTTACGGCCAAGGCAGGACGCGGCGGTTTTGGCGGGGGTGGCAAGCGCGATGCGCAGCGCCGCGCCCAGCAGGAGCGCTTCCGTCGCGCCGTTGCTCGAAAGGGTGAGACGGATGCTGAGGCTGTTGAGACCGAGGTTGCTGCCGAGTCGCAGAAGCCCGCGAGGGAGCAAAAGCCCGTGGAGGCCCAAGAGCCCAAGCGTCGTCGCGGTGCTCACTTTAAGACTGCACAGCAGGATGCCGCGCGTGAGGTTGAAGAGTCTTCTGAGGTTGCAGACGATGTTGAGGAGTCTGCCAAGAAGGCTCCGGGTTCGTGTCGTCCCGGCCGCGGTTTTGCGGGGCGCGCGTATCCCGTAAGGCGTCAGGAGAAGAGCGAACCGGCTTCGACCACTCAGGGCGAGAAGGACGAGAAGGCCGTTGAGCCGGTGGCTCGCGAGCAAAAGCCTGTTGAGCCGCAGCTTGAGGTTGATGCCGAGGCCAAGGGCCAGCAGCCTACTGATGAGCAGACGGAGCAGGGCGCGTCGAGCAAGCCTCGCCGCCGTCGCCATCGTGGGGGCCGCAGTTCCCATGCCGAGACTGCGGCCGAGAAGACCACGCCGCAGAACGAGGATGCGAAGGCCGAGGTTTCTTCGGGGCAGCCTAAGCGCCAGCCGGCGAAGGAGAGCAAGTCCGTTCGTCAGCAGAAGCAGGCGTCTATGCCGAAGCGCGAGCGCAATTCCCAAGGCGATTCTAAGCGCAAGTCTCAGAGGAAGCCGGAGTCTGCCGCAGCAGATACTGCTGCCCAGCAGCCCAAGTCGGCCGTTCACGGCGAGGCCTCGGCGTTTGCCCTTGCCCGCGTTTTAGGCAGGCAGCTGCTCAAAGTTGTCCCTACGCCCACGGCGCTCTCCAAGATTAAGGAGCAACAGACTCAAATCGTTAAGGTCGAGGGCAAGGACGGCAAAAAGGCTCCGCAGCGCACTCAGCACAACGAGATGTCCAACCGCAAGATTGCCGAGGAGATTGCGATCATCCAGGCTTGGATTGAGCAGAATCGCGGTGCCGACACGCCGGTCGCTTCACGTCGCCAGCGCGCCTACCAGATTTTTAACGATGAGAAGGCCTTTGACGGCAAGCACGGCGAGCGCTTGATTCGGCGTATGACCGAAAAGGGCATCAGCATGCAGGCGATCAAGGTCGCCCCCAATCGCCCCGTGCACTTTACGGGCTTCTTTACGCTGGGCGCCGACAAGCCGTTCATTATGGTCGAGAACCTGGACACCTACGACGAGATCGTCAAGCTGCTGCGTGGCCGCAAGCACGCCAAGCTCTTTGGCATCAAGGTGGGCGGCGTGATTTTTGGCGGCGGTTGCAAGGCGAGCGTCTCGCATGCCTTGGACGATTATCTGGCCGAGATTGGCTATCGCTTTAACTACGTCTACTACGTGGGCGATATCGATCGCGAGGGCGCGCGCATCGTCGAGCAGACTCGCAATGCCAATGTGGTTGAGATTCGCCTGCATGCCGGCATGTATCGCGCCATGCTCGCCGAGCATAAGCGTCGCGTGAAGGCCGGCGGAGAGTGCGAGCCCGCGGCTGCCAACCAGGGTGTGCCGCAGAACCTGGCAGCGACGATCAAAGATCTGCCCATGGTCACGCGCGTGCAGTTCCGCAATGTGCTGCGCGAGGGCGGGCGCATTCCGCAGGAGATTCTGATGACCGCAGACTATCGGGATGGCGACTCGGGAAGCTTCGACCGCATGCTCAACAACTAGGGCGTTCGGCCCCGGGAGAGCGGGGACACCGGCTTAGGTTTCCTGCTCTACAGTCCTGCTCACGACGGAGGCCACA
>CABQMC010000140.1 GCA_902465115.1 uncultured Collinsella sp. | reverse complement strand
CGACGCGAGCCATGGCCAGGTACATACCGACCTCGGAGCACTCGCCCTCAAAGTTGGCGCGCAGGTCGGCAACGATGTCCTCGGAGACGCCCTCTATCTTGGCGACGCCCACGACGTGCTCGGCAGCCCACTCGAGCTGACCCTCCTCCTGCTTCAGGAAGCGAGAACCGGGAACGCCGCACTGGGGGCACTTGAAGTCCTCGGGCAGCTGGTCGCCGTCGAACTCTTCCACATAGCCGCAAACGGGGCAAACAAACTTCATGATTCGATCCTTTCGATCGATGGCGATTGTGCGCTCGTCCGGTCCCGTAAGGGCCCTCTCCGGACGTGCGTCTTGACGAGTTCTATTATCCATAAATGCAACCAAATGTGAAGCCTATTAGGAATGATTTTTAATAAAACAATTTCGAGATATGAAGATGTTGATTGATTAACGATTGGGAGGCCGTCTGCGATCTTTGCTGAGTACAATCGGGCGAGCAAATGTTGACCTATCAACAAATGAAGGAGTTTCCTTTATGCATCTAGCCCGTCGTGCCTGGTGCCGAACATATCAGACGGTTTTTCGCATTGCATTGCCGATCCTGCCCTATACCGAGCCGCGCATTTTAGAGTATGCCGAGGATGTGCCCGCGGTGCTTCAAAAGCGCTCGATTCAGAAGGTCCTTATCGTGACGGATCCCGGCATTGCCCGTCTGGGGCTCACGGCACCGCTCGAGACGGCGCTCGCATCCAGGGGGATTGGCGTTACGGTCTATGCCGAAACGCGTGCGAACCCCACGGTCTCAAACGTGGAGGAAGCGGCGTTCCTGTATCGAGAGAGCGCCTGTCAGGCTATTATCGGCTTTGGCGGTGGCTCGGCCATGGACTGCGCCAAGGGCGTGGGCGCACGCATTGCGCAGCCAAGCAAGCCCATCAACAAGATGCGCGGCCTGCTGCGGATTCATCGTCGCCTGCCGCTTCTCATCGCCGTTCCCACCACGGCAGGCACGGGAAGCGAGGTCACGCTTGCGGCGGTAATTACCGATGACGAGACGCACTACAAGTACCCCATTAACGACTTTGTGCTTATCCCGCGCTTTGCGGTGCACGACCCCGAGTTTACGCGCGGTCTGCCCGCCTCCATTACGGGGCAGACGGGCATGGACGCCCTGACGCATGCCGTCGAGGCCTTTATCGGGCGAAGCACTACGCCCTATACGCGCAAGATGGCGCGACAGGCGGTGCAGCTCATCTACGACAATTTGCTCGAAGCCTATGAGCATGGCGACAACATGCGTGCGCGTCGCAATATGCTTTCGGCGGCGTATAAGGCTGGTGTTGCCTTTACGCGCTCCTATGTTGGATACGTTCATGCCATCGCGCATAGTCTGGGCGGCAGATACGGAATTCCGCACGGTTTGGCCAACGCGATCATCCTGCCGCATATGCTTCGCGCTTATGGCGAAACTGCTGCTCCTAAGCTCGCCGATCTCGCCCGCATGGCCGGTATCGCGCCGGCTAATGCGCAGGACAGCCTGGCGGCCGAGGCCTTTATCGATTGGGTCGACCGCATGAACGAGGCCCTGGGAATCCCCAAATATGTCTCGGGTATTCGCCGCTCCGATATTCCGCAAATGGCGGCCCATGCCGATGCCGAGGCCAATCCGCTATACCCCGTTCCACTTTTAATGGACCGTTTGGAGCTCGAGCGTATGTACGAGGTCGTTGCGGGTGGTATGTTTGAGGACGAGAACTAGGAGGGTCCATGAACACCGAGGAAATTGCGCGCATCGTCGGCGATCAGCGCACTTACTTTAAGACGCACGCCACGTTTGATGTCGATGCTCGACGTCGCGCGCTTGTGCGCCTGCGCGATGCGGTGCGGGCCCACGAGGCCGATATTGCCCATGCGCTCAAGACCGATTTGGGAAAGTCGCATGACGAGGCATATATGTGCGAGATCGGCACGTCGCTTTCTGAGATTCGTCATCAGATTGCGCATGTGGCTCGATGGAGTCGTCCGCGCCTGCGTCCGTGTGACCTTGCCAACGCCGTGAGTGTGTGCAAAACGCAAGCCGTGCCCTATGGCGTCACGCTCATCATGGCGCCCTGGAACTACCCGTTTTTGCTGACACTCGAGCCGCTTGCCGGGGCCCTTGCCGCGGGCAATACCGTGGTCATCAAGCCGAGCGCATATGCTCCGGCATCGAGCGCGGTGCTCAAGCAAATCTGTGAAGAGGCATTTGATCCGCGTCTGGTGACGGTCGTCGAAGGCGGGCGTGCCGAGAATGAGGCGCTGCTCGATGAATGCTGGGACAAAATCTTCTTTACCGGTAGTGTTCCGGTCGGCAAGCTCGTCATGGAGCGCGCAAGTAAAAACCTTACGCCCGTGACGCTTGAGCTGGGCGGAAAGAGTCCCTGCATCGTGGATGCGACGGCAAACCTGAAGGTCGCGGCACGGCGTATCGCCTTTGGTAAGTGGCTTAACGTGGGGCAGACTTGCGTGGCGCCCGACTACCTGCTGGTCGATGCGCGCGTGCACGACGAGCTGCTGGACCTTATCAAGGAGGAGGCCCGCCGTATGTTTGGCGAGCATCCGCTCGATAACGAGGATTACGGGCATATCGTCAACGCCAAGCATTTTGCGCGCGTACGCGGGCTGATCGACCCCGATAAGGTTGTGCTTGGAGGTGCCGTGCGCGAGGCTTCGCTCAAGATCGAGCCGACGATTTTGGACGGCGTGTCCCCCGATGACGCCGTGATGCAGGAGGAGATTTTCGGCCCCATTTTGCCGGTGCTGACGTTTGAGAGCCTAGACGAGGTCGAGACGTTTATTACGGATCGTCCGACGCCGCTGGCCCTGTATATCTTTAGCCAGGACCGTGCGGTTCAGCAGCGCTTTGTGCGTTACGTGCCCTTTGGTGGTGGCTGTGTTAATGACACCATTATGCATTTGGCCACGAGCCATATGGGCTTTGGCGGCATGGGGGCGAGCGGTATGGGGCAGTACCATGGACGTGAGAGCTTCGATACGTTTAGCCACAAGAAGAGCATCGTGAACAAGGCAACGTGGTTGGACGTGCCATTCCGCTATGCCCCTTATGCAAGCTGGAAGCACAAGTTCGTGCGCATGTTTGTGCATTAGAATCAGATAAGGATGAATTTATGTCCGCACGGGCCCGTAGACTTCTCGATAAGGTCAAACGCTGGTTTATCCGGCCGTTAGGGGAGTTGCCATGTACGAGCCTTCACGTGTTCTTCTGTCGTTTCATATCGCAGGATTTCAATATGCCGACGGTGCTTTGGTCCTAGGCGATCTTAAAGCGGGCGATAAACTGACGCTGTGTGCCGAGCACGATAATCCCCATGATCCCGAGGCGGTTGCGATCTATTACGGCAAGACCAAACTTGGCTATGTTCCGGGAAACGAGGTCGGCCCACTGTCCTTGATGATGTATTACGGCCACGAGGACGTATTTGAGGCCCGCGTGCAACAGGTTGCTCCCGAGCGCAGCCCGTGGCACCAGGTGCGCGTTGGCCTCTATGTGGTGGATGCTCGCTAGTCGGCAAGGGAGGCGGCCATGTTTGATGACGACGACCTATTCAATCTGACAGACGATTCGTTTGAGTGGGATCTGCTACTCGATGACGATGAGTTGGAGCAGGATCGTAGGAAACGGCAGGGCAAGAAAACTCAGGGTGACGCTTCGAAAAAGCAAGACAAACGCCGTCGAGGTCTGTTCGGCGGGCTCTTTGGCTAACCGACGCGCCAGAGCGTCTGTATACTAGGCACGTGTTAGACGCGTTGCGAAATGAGGACACAGACGATGATGTGGTTTACCGCCGACCTGCACCTGGGCGATACGAATATCTTGCACGACATGGATCGGCCGTTTGATTCGGTCGAGGAGATGAACCGCAAGGTCATCGATGCCATCAATGAGTGCGTGGCTGCGGACGACCGCCTCTATATTCTGGGTGACTTTACCTATCGTTTGCCCCTGGCGGAGGCGGTGCGCCTGCGCGAGCGTATCGAATGCCAGAACGTGACGCTCATCCGCGGTAACCATGACGGCGACTGGGAAGATTCCGACGTACCGCAGATTTGGGAAGACGTGCGCGATTACCTGGAGATTGCTCCCGGCTATGCCAAGGGCCATCGTCTGGTTATGAGCCACTACCCCATGCTCAGCTGGAACGGCAAGGCACGTGGCGCCATTATGCTGCATGGGCATATCCACAGCAGGGGTGACCGCGCCAACGCACGCAACCGCGATCGCGAGCGCCCTATCTTTCGCTACGATGTCGGTCTCGATGCCAACGAGTACAAGCCCGTAAGTCGGGATCAAATCCTGGGCTTCTTTGGACTGTAATGCTCGAACCACCACACAAACCACCACAAAGGGGACAGGCACCTTTGTGGTGGCTCTGGCGCCGTTGCCATTATGGCAGCGGTGCCTTTTTTGTCCGTGCGGCGCGGTAGAGTGTAGGCGGTCGAAATTTGCGTCCATCGAGGAGCTGCTATGAACGAGATTAAGTGCCCGCATTGCGGCGAAGTTTTTAAGGTCGATGCGTCCGGCTATGCGGACATCGTCAAGCAAGTACGCGATGCCGAGTTTTCGCGCGACCTGGACGAGCGTGTGAAGGCAGTCCAGCGCGAGGGCGAGCAAGCGCTGGAGCTTGAGCGCTCGCGTTCGACGGCTGCCTTGCAAAAGGCAGAGTCTCAGCGCAACGCTCAGCTTGTCGAGCAGAAGAACACTGCGGATCAGAAACTGGCGCAAGAGGTTGCCAAGCGCGATGCTGAGCTT
>CABQMC010000139.1 GCA_902465115.1 uncultured Collinsella sp. | reverse complement strand
CCCCATGTTTGGCTACTTTAACCCGCGCGCTGAGTACTTCGATCGCATCATCGAATGGCAGAACCGCCGCAATGGCGTCGAAGGTTTGAGCCCTGACCATATCGGCTACGAAAACGGCGTGCTGGGCGGCGTCGTGTCGACGCTGCGCGCGTATGTCCAGCCGGGCGATGCGGTGCTGGTCCACAGCCCTACCTACATCGGCTTTACCAAGTCCATTGAGGCCGCGGGCTATCACATTGTCCACAGCCCGCTTAAGCTCGACGACCAGGGCGTGTGGCGTATGGACTTTGAGGACATGGAGCACAAGCTCGCCCAAAACCACATCCATGCCGCGGTGTTCTGCTCGCCGCACAATCCCTGCGGCCGCGTATGGGAACGCGACGAGATCGAGCGCGCCATGGACATCTATCGCCAGCACGACTGCGTGGTGATCTCGGACGAGATTTGGTCCGATATCATCCTGCCGGGACACAGGCATATCCCGACGCAGTCGGTGAGCGAGGATGCCCGCATGCGCACGGTTGCCCTCTATGCGCCCAGCAAGACGTTCAACCTGGCGGGTCTGGTCGGCAGCTACCACATCATCTATAACGAGACGCTGCGCGACCGCGTGTGCGCCGTGTCCAACAAGACCCACTACAACGAGATGAATGTCCTTTCCGTGCATGCGCTTATCGGTGCCTACCAGCCGCAGGGCTACGAGTGGGTGGACGAGCTCAACCAGGTGCTTGCCGGCAATATCGAGTACTTCTGCAATTACGTGGACGAGCATTTTGAGGGCGTGGGCTATTCATGTCCGCAGGGCACGTACATGGTGTTTCTGGACTGCACCGAGTGGTGCCGCGAGCATGGCTGCGATATTCAGTGGTTGCTCGACGAGGGGGCGCGCGTGGGCGTGGGGTATCAGGACGGCCGCCCGTTCCACGGACCCTGCCACATTCGCGTGAATCTGGCGCTGCCGCTTTCGCGCATAAGGGAGGCGTGCGACCGCCTGGACCGCTACGTTTTTAATGCACGGTAAGTGAGCATTGCATGCGGGGCCTTCTGCCAAGTCGGCTGGAAGGCCCCGCATGGTAAAACGTCTGTAACCATTGGGCACTCGTGTGGTTTTGTTTGCTATTATTTTCTACCATTTCAGTCTGTAAACAGGATCGTCTGGAGCTCGATGAAAAGACCCCGTCGCTCGGTTGCCATATCGTTGTTTGTTGCGCTTGCGGTAGCGTGCGCCTTTGTCGTAGCGATAGCTGGCTGTTCTGGGCGTAATGACGAAGCCTCGACGTCTGCATTAGAAGGTTTGGACGCCTCGCAAGTCAAAGATGATGACCTCAAGACGCTCAACGTCGGCAGCGACCTCTATCCACCGTTTGTGTATACCGACGAGTACGGCGATATCGTTGGCCTGGATGTCGAGATATTAACCGAGGCTTTGGCCCGCATTGGTTACAAGCCAAAGTACCAGCTGATCGATTGGGAAAAGAAGAACGAGCTACTGGCGAACGGCGAGCTCGATTGCGTCATGGGCAGCTTTAGCATGACGGGTCGCGAAAACGAGTATCGTTGGGCCGGCCCGTACCTTGCGAGCCGCCAGGTGGTCGCGGTCGATCCCCAGAGCGATATCTACACGCTTGCCGATCTTGAGGATAAGGTCGTGGCGGTCCAGTCCACCACCAAGCCCGAGGACATTTTGCTCAATCATACAAATGAAAACGTTCCGCAGATCAAAGAGCTCTACTGCTTTTCGGACCGTTCGTATTTGAACCCGGCGCTCGTCGAGGGTCTGGTCGACGCCATCGCCGCGCATGAGTCCTCGCTGCTCACCTACGAAAAAGACTATGGCGTAACGTATCGCATTTTGGATGAGCCGCTGCTAGAGGTTGGTTTGGGCACCGCTTTCGATATCAACGATACGCGTGGCATCGACGTTAAGCTCACTCATGCCTACCAAGAAATGCTTGTCGATGGCACCATGGAACGTCTGGTGTCAAAGTACTTTGATGACCCTTCGCCATTTTTGAATATGGAGGGCCTGTCATGATCGATGCGCCCGACCACGCCGCTCAGGAGCGGGGCAATCGTTCGACAGGGGCATGGCTCCTTGTCGCCCTGCTGGGGATAGCGCTCTCGGTTGTTGCCGGCATGATGAGCTACGGCTACACGACAGCTCAGGCCGGGCAGCGCTTTGCCGACGTTGTCGATTACGTGGCGACGCAGAGCCTTTCCTACGATGCATTCAATAGCGCCTATACGACCAAAAACCTGATTCGCGATATGGAGCGCGACGGTTCGGTGGATAACGCCATGCTGGAGCAATATGCCGACCAGTTCAACGTGAGCGCACTGATCGTGACGGACGCATCGGGCAATTTGGTGTCCGAGTCCTCGACGGATGGCGTGGGCTACGAGTCGCTCGCTACGTATCTCAAGGAAGCACCCGTGCTGGAGGTGGCAGCCCATCCGCTTAAGTCCTATACCGCCCGCATTACGCTTTCGGATGATTCGGTTGCAGACATTGGTTGCGTGACCCGGCAAGATGGCGAGGGCATCGTCATCGCGGTCAGGCATCAGAGCGCGAAGGCAGTTGCAAGCAATACGCTCAAACTGCAGAGCTTGCTCGGTGGTTATGAGACCATTGACAGCGGCAATATCGTGATCGAAAGCGACGGCAAGGTTGTTGCGACCAATGCCGTTGAACCCACCATATTGGGCGTATTCAATCTGCCTGCGACGGATGTCTTTATTGTCGACGGTATAAAGGATCGATGCCCGGCTGGTAAGGTCAGATTGGTTAACGCCGACGGCGAGTGGTATTTGGGCACATTTGGAAAAGCGCGCGGGTTCTACGTGTACACCTATGCCTCGGCACAGCGCTACTTTGAGGTCGTCGCGGCTGTTGCTGCCGGCGTGCTGGTGCTCTACAGCGGTGTTATAGCCGTTGTTGTGATGGTGCGTCGCCGCGCTGATCGTCGACGTTTGACGGACTTGCTGCAGCAGGAGCGCGACTATGGCGACAAACTGGCAAAGGCAGCGCGTGAGGCCTCGTCTGCCAACTCGGCAAAGACGGAGTTTTTGCGTCGCATGAGCCACGATCTGCGCACGCCCATCAACGGCATTCGCGGTATGGTCGAGGTCGGCGATGCCAATGCGGACGATCTGCAAAAGCAGACCGAGTGCCGCTCAAAGATCTGGACGGCATCGGGACTGCTGCTCGACCTTGCCAACGAGGCCCTGGATATGAGTCGCCTGGAGAGCGGGCAAATCGATCTGGAGCCTGTTCCCACAAACTTGGTGACCCTCAACCACGAGGTGCGCGATATTCTGGAGCGCCAGGCCGAGGAGCGTCTGGTGACAATTATCTGCGACCAGCAGACGCTTAATCATCCCTATGCGCGGGTGAGCGTGACGCACCTCAAGCGCTTGTTGCTCAATATTGCCGGCAATGCCGTCAAGTACAACCGCCAGGGCGGCTATGTTCGCCTGGTGTGCCGCGAGGTGGAGCCAGCGGATGGCGTCCCCGTCTATGAATACACGATCGCCGACAACGGTATTGGCATGAGCGAGGAGTTCCAACAGCGTCTCTACGAGCCGTTTTGCCGTGAGGGGCAACAGGTGGAAGGCGCTTCATCGGGAACTGGCCTGGGCGCGCCTATCGCAAAACAGTTGGTCGAGCTTATGGGCGGAACCATGAGTTTTACGAGCGTCTTGGGGCAGGGGACGACGTTTACCATCCGCCTGCCGTTCGAGAAATGCAAGCGCTCCGAGATTCCTCAGGCTGTGCGCGTGGACGCGGGAGACGGCGATGCACTCCAGGGCTTGCGCGTTTTGCTCGTAGAGGATAACGATCTGAATGCCGAGATCGCGCAGTTTACGCTCAGCCGTGCCGATGCCGTCGTGACACACGCTAGGGATGGTGAGTCTGCCGTCGAGATGTTTGCCGCGAGCGTGCCGCACGAGTACGACGTGGTGTTGATGGACATCATGATGCCGGGCATCGATGGCCTTGAGGCCACACGTCAGATTCGAGCACTCGATCGCGAGGATGCCGCGACCACGCCGATTATCGCCGTGAGCGCCAACGCCTTTGCCGACGACCGCAGGCTTTCGCGTGAGGCGGGCATGAACGCGCACCTGAGTAAACCCGTGAGCTCGCAGGAGCTCATTGAGGCGCTTGCGCACATAGCCGCCGACGCTCTATAAGCATATGGCCTGGTTCCAAGGTGGGTTGGAACCAGGCCATATTGTTATTGATGAGGCCTGCTGAGGGGCTTACTTTTCCTGAATCTGCTTGCCGCAGAGATGCTCAATCGTAATCTCGTAGAGCTGGACGCCCTTAATGTCCTTGGCGATTTCCTCTTCGACTTCCTCGGCGGAAGGGTAGTACTTAAGGGCGAGCTGGCGGACTTTGTCTTCGATAAACGCGGGAGTGTCGTTCGCCAGGCGACAGCGGCCAAAGACCACGGTACTCATAACGTAGGGAGCCCAGTCACCGTCCTTGTGCCACTCGTTGCCGTAAACGGTAAAGCAGACCTTGTCATCGCGCTTGAGTGCGTCGACCTTGTGGCCGGCTTTGGCGCCATGGAAATAAATCTTGTCGTGCTCGGCATCGAAGAAGTAGTTGACGGGAATGGCGTACGGGTAGCCATCGTCGCCGTTGACGGCAAAGACGCCGCGCTTGCAGGTAGCGAGCAGTTCGCGCGCTTCCTCGTCAGTGATGGCGCGTTTCTTTCGACGTAAGGGCCTAAACATCGTTGGCTTCCTTTCTGGTCGTGCGTGGTGGTTGAGCACAAACTATAGCGAAACGGATCCGTTTTTCTTGATGCGGGCGAGTATG
>CABQMC010000138.1 GCA_902465115.1 uncultured Collinsella sp. | reverse complement strand
TGATCCTGGCACAAGTCGACGATCTCAAAAAGTACACCCAATCGGGGAACGGTGGCGTTTCGCCCGACGGCCACTTTCGTCTTTACGTCCCCTGTCTTCACGGGCGGGGGCGTCTTTTTTCCGAAAACTGGTACGACTCGTTTGAAAGCTCGCACCCTCAGATTCACCTTGATGTGTGGCATCAGCCAACGGCTACATGCTTTGAATCACTTGTGCTTGGCATTTCGGATGCGGCCATCTCATTTGAGGAACCAAGGGACAGTGTCCTTTCTTCGAAATACTTGGGTGAAAAGGAGCTCAAGGTTCTTTCGTGCCCAGCGGGTCATCAATCTGTGGGTGCTATGACCGTTCGTGAGTTACTGGGCGGCAGGTTAGCTGTTCCCATTAATTTGTCGCCCTGTCTCAATGCGATCAATCAATGCCCCGAAGCTCAGCTGGTTAATTTCCGCTTCCGCGACGTCGAATACGGAAACAGAGCGCAGGCTGAGTTTCTTCAAGCCGGGGGATTGATATTGGGTTTTTCTGGCTCTTCTCTCGCATCAGATGGGTCGGAAGTGAGCGAGTACTCTATTGAAGGTTCGCATGACGTAGCCTTGCCCATCTACTTTTGCTATCGACAAAATGCCTGGACCGATTGACACCAGACGGTATTTCTTCACCTATTGCGTCATCTTGCTTCGTGAGGCCATTTGGCCTCGTGTCGTCAAGTGAATGTTGACGCCTTGTAACACATGACTGACGGCTTTGCCCTCATGCTTTTCCAAGATTCCGATTTAGATTGTTGACTCTTGGAGGGCGGAGCATGAAAAACCGTACGGTTTTGCTTTATATGACGTTTGTTTTTCTGTCGAACTTCAGCACCATTTTGTATTTTCTGACGGTTTACCTTGAATTCGTCGGATTCTCGATGGTGGCGATTTCTAGCATGATGATTGCATATCAAGTGAGCAAGTTCATCCTTGAAGTTCCCACTGGCTATATTGCCGATAGGTTTGGACGAAAGACAAGTGGTCTCGTTGGCGTCGTGGGGATGCTTGGATACTACGCCGCCCTGCTTCTCGTCCGTTCTCCTCTGCTTTTAATCGGCGCGTTTGCTCTCAAAGGTTTTGCCGCTGCATGTATGAGCGGGTCCATGGAAGCGATTTACATTGACAGCGTCTCTCTGGACCAGCTCGTAAGGCTTAATGTCGTTGAGCGATTTGTTTTCTATGCCTCTTATGCCCTCTCCGCTTGTGTGGGCGGTTTCATTTCGTCCGCTGGCGCGTATCTCATTGGTCTTTTGGCAGATATCATCGCAATGGTGTTGACGTTGGTTGTCGTTGTCTGCATTCCTGAGATGCGAAGAGGGGACACTACAGCGACACCTAAGCGTGGAATTAGCCCGAAGATGATCGGTGCCGCTATTGCGCGTAACGGCATTCTTCGTTCAGCGTTCATCATGGACTGCTCTCAGGCATTTGCTTTTGTCGCCCTGGAAGACTTTTTCTCACTGTTGCTTGCGGGTCGCGGAATGAATGCCGTCGCTTCGGGTGTGATCATTGCGGTCCAGCTTCTTGCCTCGGCCTCCATGGGGCTTATTGTGCCCAGTGTGATTGCTCATGTCGACAAGGGCCGTTTTGCGCGTATTTGCGGCATCGTGCGCCTTTCCCTGGCTGCTCTGTTTTTGATTCCCTTTACTCCGGTCTATTTGCTGCCCGTGTTCTATGTACTGCAGACGGTCGCGTACTCGTTATTTGCTCCAATTAAATACTCAATTTTTCAAAATGCTGTCGATTCTTCGATGCGCTGTTCACTGATTTCGGTCCAAAGCCAGATGGTGGCGGTGGGTGCCATCCTTTTCTATCTGTTCAATGCTGCGTTGAGCAGCATCGCGGGCATTCGAGTCGTATTGCTTGTTGCGCTCGGGATTTCTTCCCTGGTGTATATCCCCGCGCTATTTCGTCTTACAAGTCAAAGGCCATGAGTATTTAGGCACCGATAACTTATATATCAACGCAATAAACCCGAGCGCGAGGGCGTTTGGGTTTATTATTGAAGCGTATGTAACCTGGCGGCGCCACACCGCCTGTTAGTAGGGAGACACATGAACGTTCTGGTCGTCAACGCGGGATCTTCGACCCTTAAGTATCAGGTCATCGACACCAAGTCCCATAAGGTGTCCGCAAAGGGCTCCTGCGAGCGCGTCTGCTTTACCGGTGGTACCTTCACCCATGCTGCCAATGGCTCCAAGAAGGTGACCGAGAACATCGAGTTCCCCGACCACAAGGTCGCCATCGAGGTCGTCCTGAAGGACCTTGAGGCCAACGGCGTCAAGATCGAGGGCATCGGCCACCGTATCGTTCAGGGCGGTTGGTACTTTGGTGATTCCTCCCTCGTCGACGAGGACGTCCTCGCCAAGATTCGCGAGGTCGCCCCGCTGGCGCCGCTGCACAACAACCCCGAGGCCAACGTTATCGAGTACTGCCTGGAGCAGTATCCCGATCTGCCCAACGTCACGGTCTACGACACCGCTTTCCACTTCAACATGCCCGAGGTCGCCAAGACCTACGCCCTTCCCAAGGATGTTTGCGACAAGCTGCACATCCGTAAGTACGGCGCCCACGGCACCAGCTATCGCTACATCTCCAAGAAGGTCGCCGAGATGACCAACGGCGAGGCCCGCAAGGTCGTCGTGTGCCATATCGGCTCCGGCGCTTCCCTGTGCGCCATCGAGGACGGCAAGTGCATGGACACCACCATGGGCTTGACGCCGCTCGACGGCGTCATGATGGGCACCCGCTGCGGCTCCATCGACCCGGCTACCGTGTGCTACCTGCAGCGCGAGGGTGGCTACACCTTCGACGAGGTCGACGAGATGATGAACAAGAAGTCTGGCCTTTTGGCTGTGACCGGTGGCAAGACCAACGACTGCCGCAACGTTGAGGAGCTCGCCGCTGCTGGTGACCCCGAGGCTCAGCTCGCCTTCGATATGTTCGTCTACAAGATTGCCGCTAAGGCCGCCGAGATGGCCACCTCCATGTGCGGCATGGACACCCTGGTCTTTACCGCCGGCATCGGCGAGCACGCTCCGGCCGTTCGCGCTGGCGTGGCCGATCGTCTGGCCTTTATGGGCGTCAAGATGGATCACGCCCGTAATGCCCTGCGTGGCGACGGCGCTTGGTGCCTGTCCGCCAAGGATTCCAAGGTCAAGATTTTCGTCATCCCTACGGACGAGGAGTTCATGATCGCTTCCGACGTCGAGCGCATCGTCAACGGCAAGTAATTGCAAGAGGGGAGGGGCTGGACGACCGAGCGCCGTTCGGCCCCTCTTTTGCGCTCGTTGGGCGATATGCTTGATAGCTATTTATCAAGTTGTGATAACTTCTTATTAAAATGCGGCCGCCTTAAGGGGTCTGCGTCGACCGTATTGCACTGCAAAGGAGTCTCATGAACGTACTTGTTGTCAACGCCGGCAGCTCAAGCCTTAAATATCAGCTTTTGGATACCGTTACCCGCGAGGTTTTCGCCAAGGGCAACTGCGAACGTATCGGTTCGGACATGGGCATTTTTGGCCACTCCGAGAACGGTGGCGCCAAGCAGACCGAGGAGGTCCCTTTCCCCGATCATCGCTCTGCTATCGCTCGTGTGCTCGAGGAGCTCGAGAAGACCGACTTTACGATTGATGGCATTGGACATCGCATCGTTCAGGGCGGCTGGCACTTCGATGATTCCGCAGTCGTCGACGATGAGGTCATGGCCAAGATCCTTGAGGTGGCCCCGCTCGCTCCGCTGCACAATTACGGCGAGGCTGCAGCAATCGAGTATTGCCGCGAGAAGTATCCGGAGCTGCCCAACGTCGCCGTCTTTGATACCTCGTTCCACATGACCATGCCCGAGGTCGCCTACACCTACGCGCTGCCCAAGGACGTTTGCGACAAGTACCACGTGCGCAAGTACGGCGCCCACGGCACGAGCCACCGCTATGAGTGGATGATGGCCAAGGAGATCCTGGGTTCGCGCTGCCACCGCCTGCTTTCGTGCCATCTGGGCAACGGTGCTTCGCTCGCTGCTATCGAGGACGGCGTGTGCCGCGACACCACGATGGGTCTCACGCCGCTCGATGGCCTGATGATGGGCACCCGTTGTGGTTCCATCGACCCGGCCACCGTGTGCTACCTGCAGCGCGAGGGCGGCTACAGCTACCAGGAAGTCGATGACATGATGAACAAGCAGTCTGGTCTGCTTGCCATCTCGGGCATCTCCAACGACGCCCGCGACATCCGCACGCGCGCCTCCGAGGGCGACGAGCGCTGCCTGCTCGCCTTCGATATGTTCGCCTATAAGGCCATGCAGCAGGCCGGTTCCATGATCGCTTCCATGGCGGGCGTGGACACCATCACCTTTACCGCCGGCATCGGCGAGAACGACTGGTCGATCCGCAAGGCCTTCTGCGACTGCTTTGAGTGGCTGGGCGTACGCATCGACAACAACAAGAACCGCGAGGCCGTGGGCAACGGCCCGCAGGTCATCAGTGCCGCCGGTTCCGCCGTCACGGTCATGGTCATCCCCACCGACGAGGAATACATGATCGCCCACGACGTCGAGCGCCTGACCAAGAACAACTAAGGCGCGCATTTGCAAGTAAACGAAAGGCCTCCAGAGCAACAGCTCCGGAGGCCTTTTTGCTAGCAGGTGGAAATTCCAGTCCCAAAGTGACCATCGCCGGCAACGCTTGCACTTCCAGCAACGGAACCCGACCATTCAGATTTTTAGCTCCAGCTCGTAGCCAAGCCGCCGTCCACTCCAGATGCCCTGAATGCCATGTGACGGCAGGGACCCTACAGGGTAA
>CABQMC010000137.1 GCA_902465115.1 uncultured Collinsella sp. | reverse complement strand
GCGATGTTTTGCAGCGTGGTTCCCACGCCCTTGGTGACAGTGTCCGCCACCAGGTCGAGCGGCATACCGGCGCCGATGCCGATCGCGAGCGCCGAGACCATCATCGAAAGCACAGGATGCAGCTTGAACTTAATGATGAGCGCAAGCAGCAGCGCGATGCCCACGATAGCGGCGATGACCAGCCTGGTGGGGTCGGCCATAAACGTTGGGTCTGACATCTTTCCTCCAATTCATCAGACCTTTTGAATTCGGCTTAGACTATAGCGTGTTTTCAATAGGTCTGATGTTTCAAATTGAAATTTGTTCAAAATACATCTGATGTATTTCATGAACGGTCTGTTTTGACGGTAAACGGCTACTTACAGCTCCCCACTGTCTAGGCGAACCGCCGCGGCTTCTGTTGAATGAGTTAGAATAGCTCTGATGAATTCTTTTGATATGAGGTGAAGCGTGGCACGAGCCGATTCGGGACTCCCCGAGCAGATTTCCGAGAAAATCATTCAATTGATCTTGGATGAGCATCTTGAGCAAGGCGATCGCCTGCCCAAGGAGGCCGTGCTCGTCGAGCGCCTGGGCGCCGGCAGGAGCACGGTGCGCGAGGCCATGAAGCTGCTGCAGTCGCGCAACATCGTGCGCATTAAGCAGGGCTCGGGCACCTATGTGGCCTCGAACCCCGGCGTTGCCGACGACCCGCTGGGCTTTACCTTTATCGATGACAAGCAGCGTCTGGCGCGCGACCTACTCGAGGTGCGCTTTATGATCGAGCCGCAGATTGCACGCATGGCAGCCGAGCACGCAACCAACGACCAGGTCGTCTGTATCAAAGAGCTCTGCGACGAATCCGAGCGCCTGGCCGAGGCCGGTGAGGATTACTCCGCCGCCGACACCGCGTTCCACAATGCCATTGCCGAGAGCTCCGGAAACCTCGTCGTTCCCCGCCTAATGGGCGTGCTCAAGGCGTCTGTCCCCCTGTTTATTGACGTGACCGGCAAAAAGCTGGTTGAGGAGACCATCCGCACCCACCGTGGCGTGGCCGACGCCATCGCCGCGCGCAATCCCACCGCCGCGCACGACGCGATGTATCTGCACCTGGTGTATAACCGCAACATGATTGCAGAGGGCGCGCAGACACAGAGCGAATAGAGGTCCGCACGGCAGGGGCTTTTCTGCCGTTCACCTTTTAAAAGTGAACGTTCACCTGATTTTAGGAAATAAGGGGTGCCTGTTGCGCCGCCTCTCCTATACTGAGCTTGTACTAAAAGTAAGATAAATATAGATGAACGTTTCTTTTGAAAGGATCGCTATGTCTGATCTTATGGACAGCTTCCGCCTGGATGGCAAGGTCGCGCTGGTGACCGGCGCCACTTACGGTATTGGCATGGCCATTGCCGAGGCGCTCGGCGAAGCCGGCGCCAAGATTGCCTTTAACGCCCGTCATGCCGACAAGGTCACCGAGGCCGAGAAGCACTACCGCGAGCTGGGCTTTGATGCTCACGGCTATGTTGCCGATGTCACCGACGAGGCCGTCGTCGCCGAGCTCATCGCCAAGATCGAGGCCGATTTTGGCACCACGCCCGACATCCTGGTCAACAATGCAGGCGTCATCCAGCGCACGCCGATGCTCGACATGAGCGCCGAGGACTTCCGCCGCGTCGTCGATATTGACCTCAACGCCCCGTTTATCGTGTCCAAGGCCTGCCTGCCCGACATGATCGCCAAGGGTCACGGCAAGATCATCAACATCTGCTCCATGATGAGCGAGCTGGGCCGCGAGACCATTGCCGGCTACGCCGCCGCCAAGGGCGGACTCAAGATGCTCACCAAGAACATCTGCTCCGAATTTGGCGAGGCCAACATCCAGTGCAACGGCATTGGGCCCGGCTACATCGCCACGCCGCAGACCGCGCCGCTGCGCGAGACGCAGCCCGACGGCAGCCGTCACCCGTTTGACCAGTTCATCATTGCCAAGACGCCGGCCGCCCGCTGGGGCACGCCCGAGGATCTGAAGGGCCCCGCCGTGTTCTTGGCTTCCGACGCGTCGAACTTCGTCAACGGCCACATCCTCTATGTCGACGGCGGCATTCTCGCATACATTGGAAAACAGCCTCAATAAGCGTAGCCGCAACTGCCCATATCAGGTTTCATCCACTCGTTTTTCATTTGAGTTGCGGTGAGATAAGGATTGGTTTTTGCTTCTATCAGGCAAAACAGTCCGTATTTCACCGCAAGTTAGAAATAGAAAGGTAATTCGCAATGAAGATCGCTCTGATCAATGAGAACTCTCAGAACTCCAAGAACCCCATGATCGAGGCTGCCCTTAAGAAGGTTGTCGAGCCCATGGGGCACACCGTCTTTAACTATGGTATGTATGCCGACGCCGACTCCAAGCCCCTCACCTACGTGCAGAACGGCATCCTTGCCGCCGTGCTGCTGAACTCCGGCGCTGCCGACTACGTCGTGACCGGCTGTGGCACCGGCGAGGGCGCCATGCTCGCCTGCAACTCCTTCCCCGGCGTGCTGTGCGGCCATGTTGCCGACCCACTCGATGCCTACACCTTTGCCCAGGTCAACGACGGTAACGCTGTCGCCATGCCCTTCGCCCTCAAGAACGGCTGGGGCCAGGAGCTCAACCTCGAGTACACCTTTGAGAAGCTCTTTGGCTTTGGTTCGGGCAACGGCTATCCTGCCGAGCGTGTTGAGCCCGAGCAGCGCAACAAGAAGATCCTCGACGGCGTCCGCGCTGTGACTATGCGTCCGCTCGTCGACGTTCTGGGCGAGATCGATCAGGACCTGGTGAAGGGCGCACTTGCCGGCGAACACTTCCAGGAGTACTTCTTTGCCAACGCAACCGACGAGGCCATCATCGCCAAGGTCAAGGAGATCCTGGGCCTCTAATCGCACGACTCATTGCAGCTAACGCAAGCGGCGGTCGTCCCATGTACGGGACGACCGCCGCTTTTTGCTATCTACCGACTGACGCCGCGGGGATAGGCCTCACATGCACCAAGGGGTTGACTAGAGCTCGCAAGCAACCTTGTAGCCATCGCCGATGGCGTCGCGGATGTTGCCGCACTTGTTGGCATCGCCCAACACGTGGGTGGTAACGCCGGCTGCAGCAAGGTCGTCGGCCAACTTGGTATTGGGACGATAGCCCATGGCAAGTACCAGCGTATCGGCATCGGCGATGGTGTGGATCTCGCCGTCCTTCTCATAGCTGATGGCATCCTCGGTAATCTCGGTCACCTTGGCCTCGGTCAGCACGTGAACGCCCTTGGAGAGCATGCGCGTGATGAGCACCGCGCGACCGGCACCGCCCTCGTTGGCAGCGAGCGTCTTGGTCATCTCGATGACGGTGACATCGCGATTGGCCGGCGACAGGTCGTTGACCAACGGGGCCAGGTAATCGGCCGTCTCGCAGCCAACGGTGCCGCCGCCCACGATGACGATCTTCTTACCCGGGAAAGCCTTGCCACCCAGCAGGTCGTCAGCCGTCATAACCTGCTTAAAGCCCTGCATGAAGGCCGGAGCGATGGGCTCGGCGCCATAAGCAAGGACGACCTCGTAGCCCGCGTAGTCACGCTGAATGTCCTCGGCCGAAAGCTCGGTGCCAAATACGCACTTCACGCCGGCCTCGGCCAGACGACGATACTGATACTTGACCACACGGGTGAGTTCCTGCTTTGCCGGCGGAACGGCTGCGATACGCATCTCGCCGCCCGGCTCGTCCTGCTTATCCACGAGCACCACGTTGTGGCCGCGCTTGGCGGCAATGTAGGCTGCCTCCATGCCCGCAGGACCAGCGCCCACAACCAGTACGTTCTTGGCCTCGGCGGCAGGCTCGTAACCGGCCTCGTCGCGCTCAACATCGGGGTTGACGGTGCAGGAGATGCGCTTGCCAAACATAATGCCGTTCAGGCAGCGCAGGCAGCCAATGCAGGGGCGGATGTCGTCGGCGTTGCCGGCAGCGGCTTTGTTGCAGAACTCGGCATCGCACAGATTGGCGCGGCCCATCATGCAGATGTCGGCAGCGCCGTCCTCGATCAGCTCCTCGGCGATCCAGGCCTCGTTGATGCGTCCAACGGTGGCGACGGGAATGTTGACGTGCTTTTTGATCTCGCGCGAGCAGGCGGCATGCGAGGCCTGCTGGGTACCGGCGGCGGGAATTGCGGAGCCGCGCTTGATGGTGGTACCACCCGACACATGAATCATGTCGACGCCGGCCTTCTCCAGGCGACGCGAGACGTAGATCATGTCGTTGAGGGTCAGGCCGCCATCGGTGTACTCGTCGCCCGAGATACGAACGTCGATGATAAAGTTCTTGCCGCAGCGCTCGCGAATCTCGGCGATGACTTCGAGCAGGAAACGCATGCGGGCGTCGAGCGAGCCGCCGTACTCGTCGGTGCGCTTGTTGTAGAGCGGAGTCAAAAAGCCGCCGAGCATGCCGTGGGCGTGTGCCGCATGGACCTCGACGCCATCGACACCGGCCTTCTGCATGCGCACGGCGGCGTCACCGAACTGATGCGTGAGCTCGTGGATCTCATCGACCGTGATGGGACGCGGTGCCTCGCGGGCGTAAGACGGGCCCACAAAGGACGGAGCGATCAGGCGTGGCGTGCCCGGAATGTTAAAGGCCATATAGGCGGGGTGGAAGAGCTGCGGCATGATCTTGCAGCCATACTCGTGAACGGCCGCGGCGAGCTTTTCCCAGCCAGGGATAAACGTGTCGTCGTAGCAGCACATGTCACCCGGCAGATAGGTATAGGTAGGCTCGACCGTCACGACCTCGGTGATGATGAGGCCCACGCCGCCCTTGGCGCGGGCACGGTAATGAT
>CABQMC010000136.1 GCA_902465115.1 uncultured Collinsella sp. | reverse complement strand
GCGTGCTTCATGACGCCGCGGGTGAGCTTAACGGGGCGCAGCTCGTTGGCGGCACGGCCGTTGGCGCGGTTGACCTGCATGTATTCCATGGAACTATCCTTTCGGCAAAAGATGCGGCAAAGACTCCGGCGACATTGCGAGCCTAACCGAGTTCGTCGATATCGACATGCTCGATGCTTTTGAGCGGCTGGCCAAAGATAAAGCTACCCGCCACCGCAAACTCGGCAATGTTGTCAGACGTGGTGGCAAAGCGATGCTGCGGCTCAGCGGTATCGCCCGCCAGCTGCTCGCGGCGCGTGAGAATATCGGTCAGCTCACGCGTGGTCTCCTCGGCGGAGCTCACCACGCGCACTCCGGGACCCAGCGCATGGCGAATAGGCCCCACGAGCAGCGGGAAATGTGTGCAGCCGAGTACCACGGTATCGATGCCACGATCGTGCAGCGGCTCGACTGTGGCGCCAACCAGCGCGCGAACGGCTGGCGTATCAAAAATATCCTCGTTCTCGAGCCACTGCTCCTGCAGATGCGCGCCCGAGGCGAGCTCGTGCTCGACGACCTCGACAAAGCTCGAAGCCGGGCAGCCATACACATCGACACCAGCATCCAAGTCCTGGATGGCGCGCGTGTAGGCGCCCGAGCGAATGGTGAGGTTGGTGGCCAGCACGCCCACGCGACGCGTACGCGTGCTGTTAATGGCGGCGCGCGCGCCCGGAGCGATCACGCCGATCACGGGAACGTCGAGCACTTGCTGAGCCAGACGCAAGGCCGCGGCGGTCGCCGTGTTACAGGCGATGACCATGATCTTAACGTCGTGCCTCGATAGCCAGCGACCCGCCTGCAGCGCAAACGAGCGAACCTCGTCCTCGGTGCGGGTGCCATAAGGGCAGCGCTTAGTGTCACCGAAGTAGTAGACGGACTCGTGCGGAAGCGCCGTTGCGATCGCGCGCGCGACCGTTAAGCCGCCCAGGCCCGAGTCGAACACGCCGATCGGACGCGTGTCCCCGGCCAGATTATCGATATCGGACATTACCTCACCAGATTCTCTCTCGAAAAATGCGACCACTCGTGATGCGTCGCGCTACGAACGGGCTGCGACCAGCAGCTCGGCCGTTGCCACCCAACCGTCGACAATCTTGCCGCGCGTAATATAGGCATTGTCGCAGGCGTCCAAGAACTCCGGGGCACCGGCGCTCGTCAGACCGTTCTCGACCAGGCAGAACATGCCAACATGGTCGGCCATGTAGAAGTCGGACTCGGAGTCGCCGAGCGCAAGCGTCTCCTCGCGCTCGATCCCCAGGTGCTCGCAGAAGCGCGCAATGGCAACGCCTTTGTTGAGACCCGCCGGATTGATGTTGAAGGCGCGGCCGTCCTCGACGCGATTAAGCTCGAGCGTCGTCGGCTTGGACAGGTGAGTCAGATGGCCGTTGCAAGCCCAGACCAGACCGCAGCCGGCCTCGTCCAGGATGGCCTGGACCTCATCGTCGGGCACATCGCCGCGCATGCCGACGGTGACCTCACGGTACTTGTAGCCGGTCGACATGTCGTTGTGGTATTCGATCTTGTGCGGCCAGCGGGCAAGGATCTTCTCGCACACGCCGGTCTGCTCGATCACCTGGTGCGGCGTGAGACCGCAGGCGGGGTCGTAGGGCATGTCGCCCGTCAGGTACTCCCAGTCGTTGGCCTTGAGGTCGTACATGACCAGGCCGCCCATCTCGCCGATGTAGGAGTTGAGGCCGAGCACGCGGGCGTCCTCATGGATCATGGTGCGATTGCGACCCGAGGTGGGGACCACCTGGATGCCGGCACGAGCGAGCGCGACAACCGCCTCGACGAGCTTGGTCGAGGGATTGCCGTCGTTATCGCGCAGCACGCACGAGCCGGGGGCGAGCATCGTGGCGTCCAGATCGGTAAAGACATACTTGACCTTGGCAAGGCGCTCGCGCATCTCGCTCGAAAGCTCGGCAACGGTCGGCAGGATGTTGTGGGACATGGTCACTCCGTTTACATAGAAGGGGCTGGTCTAGGCGTCGTACGCCGCAAGGGTGCGCTTGAGAATCGAACCGTCGCGCTCACAAGGCTCGGGTCCGTTCTTGCGCAGCATACACTCTTCCTCGCCCTTACCGGTCACGATGACCGCGGCAGGACGGACAGTTTCGCGCACGGCAGTCTCGATAGCGGCAACGCGATCAGTCACGATTTGCCAGTTATCATTTCCCTGCGCTTGAACGTTGCGCGCGATCTCGGCGCAGATGTCCTCGACATCCTCGGGGCCGGGGTCATCTTCGGTAATCACGATTCGGTCGGCATACTTGCCAGCGGCGATGCCCATCGTGGTGCGTCGATCGACACCCTTACCGCCCGTAGCGCCAAACACAACCGCCAGCTCGCGCTCGGGATAGTTCTCGCGCAAGTCGCGCAGGAGTGTCTCGAGGCTCATGCCGTTATGTGCAAAATCGACGATGCCCAGGATTTTGCCCGATACGGACGGATAGAGCTCCATACGACCGGGAACGAAGACACCCTCAAAGCCATGGACGATACCCTCTTCGGAAATGCCCAGGGCCTCGGCGCAGGCAATAGCGGCAAGCGCGTTGGACACATTGAACTTAACCGGCGTGGGAATCACAATGTCACGCGTAAAACGGGGCGTGCGCACCGTTGCCACCACGCCGCAGTCGCCATTGCGAATCGCCAGCGCAAGCACGTCGGCACGCTCGTCGGTCAGGGAGAACGTCACCGTACGTTCGCAACGAGATGCCGCCTCGAGCACGCGATCGACCTTATCCATATCGAGATTGACCACGGCAAAACGGCTCTGCGAGAAGATTTTGAGCTTGCTGGCAAAGTAATCCTCGAGCGTCGGATGCTCAATCGGCGAAATGTGATCCTCGCCGATATTGGTAAAGGCGCCGACTTCAAAGTCGATCTTGCCCGTACGCTCGTATTTGAGGCCCTGACTCGATGCCTCCATAACCAGCCACGGGGCACCCGCCTCCGCAGCATGTGCGATGCGAGACTGCAGCAGGAAGGATTCGGGGGTCGTCAGCTTGGAAGGGCCCGTCTCGATGCCGTCGTCGAACTCAATGCCCGTATTAAGAGCGGGTCGATGACAGCCCGTAAGCTTGGCCTCGTTGGCGAGGATGCCGCGCAGATAAAAGCTGCAGGTCGACTTGCCCTTGGTGCCTGTAAAGGCGCAGACCTTCACCTTACCCGACGGGTGCCCATAAAAGGCATCTGCCACCACGGCGAGCGTGCGACGAATATCGCTCACAATCACCGCGGGAAGATCAACATCGTAATCGACCTCGGAAACGTAGGCCACGGCGCCATCGGCGATTGCCGAAAGCAGGTACTCGCGCTTAAACGCACGGCCTTTGCAGACAAACAACGTGCCCGGACGCACCTGGCGCGAGTCATCAGTCGCAAACTCAATGCGCTGGTCGCACGAAGCGCTCGGTCTGGAAACAACAAGGTCATCTTCCTCGAGCAACTCTATATAGCGCATCAGAGTTAGCTTCTCTTGTGTCGGACTCGACATACAAAGACCTCTCTCGCTAAATTCAGCCTTAAAGGGCAGAAGGCGTCCCGCGGCAGAAACGATGAAACATTCTGTATTATCAACCATCCTAATATGCCACCTGACCTTGCGCGCATCACAGCCTTCTAAAAAATTGCATGGACTGTGCCGTGGTCTAATAAATGGCAACGGTGTTCACCCCGTGTAAAAACAAGGAAATCTGGGTGCTGTTCTTTAACATAGCGTTCGCAACCACGGCCCGCCGCTTCGTCTGAAGATCGGGACGTGGTTTTTTCGGTTCGCTCGGCGCTTATGCCCTATCACGAAACAAAAGATTGGCATGATAGTAAAGATTATTTGACATCAGCTGCCGCAATCCTTGCGGCAGTACACCTGAGCCGTCAGCAGAAAGGATCTTGCATGTGCGGTTTTGTCGGTTTTACCGGTACAGATGAACAGAGTGAGCTGGTTCTCACGGCCATGATGAATCGCATCATCCACCGTGGTCCCGATATGGGCGGCCAGCATATCGTCGACAACGTTGCCCTTGGCTTCCGTCGTCTTTCGATTCTCGATCTTTCCGAAGCTGGAGCCCAGCCCATGTCGAGCGACGACGGCAAGGTCACGATTGTCTTCAACGGAGAGATCTACAACTTCCAGGAGCTTCGTGCTGAGCTGGAGGCGGCCGGCTACGCCTTCCACTGCAACGCTGATACCGAAGTCCTGGTACACGGTTACGAGGAGTGGGGCGAGGACCTGGTCAACCGTCTGCGCGGCATGTACGCGTTCGTTATTCACGACCAGAACAAGAACAAACTCTTTGGTGCTCGTGACATCTTTGGTATCAAGCCGTTCTATTACTACCAGGCATCCGATGGCTCGCTGCTGTTTGGCTCCGAGATCAAGAGCTTCCTGGACCATCCCAAGTTTGAGAAGGCCGTCAACCACGACGCGCTGCGCCCCTACCTGACGCTGCAATTCCCTGCCACGGAGGAGACCTTCTTTAAGGGCGTGTTCAAGCTTGCCCCGGCGCATTGTTTTACGTATGACCTGACGACCAACACCATGGACATCAAGCGTTACTGGAGCTGTGACTTCACCGACGACAACTCCAAGACCTTCGAGGAGTACGTGGACGAGTGCGACAAGGTCGTGCACGAAAGCGTCGCTGCGCACCGAATCGCCGATGTTAAGGTGGGCTCGTTCCTTTCTGGCGGTGTGGACTCCAGCTACATTGCCGCCTGTCTCATGCCCGACACCACGTATTCTGTCGGCTTCGATTACAAGAACTTCAACGAGACCAACTACGCCGCCGAGCTTTCCGACAAGCTGGGCATCAAGAAC
>CABQMC010000135.1 GCA_902465115.1 uncultured Collinsella sp. | reverse complement strand
CACTCGCCGTGCCCAAAATGCGGATATTGAGCTTGTTGGCAATGACGCCGGCTGCCTTAGGGATACGTCCGGCTTTGGCCAGGTTTTCGTAATTGCACAAGCTGAAAAGGATTTTGCTGTTCTGCTCAAGGCTATCGAAGTATGCGCAAGCGTCCTCGAATGAGACATCCGGATTGCTTGCAAGATAGCGGTCGAACAGCAAGAAAATGAGGTCCATTTTGCCGCCAGCTGCGCGCGAATTGACTAGATGAATCTGCCGGTCGGGCTCCTCGGCAAGAACCATATCGCGAGCCGTGGCTGCTGCGTTGTAGCTGCCCGACACGCCCTCAGAGATCGGCATGCAGACGGTCTTGTCTGCCAATTTGAAGAGCTCGGCCCACTCCCCTACGCTGGGACAAGCGCTCGAAGAAGCGTTCGTCTCCGCCTGAACAGCGCAGTTAAGCTCATGAACATCGAGCGAAAGGTCATCGACGAATTCGCGCTCCCCCACTCGAATTTTGAGGGGCGCAAATGCAAAGGTGGTATGGGGCGCGGTCGGTTGCCAATCGCGGAGGTTACAGCTTGAATCTGAGATAAGTGCCCAGCTCATAGAGGGTCCTTTCTAATTGTTCTTCAACAATTATAGCCTTCTTGCTGACCGATTGGGCCGCTATCTAGTATTCAAAACTAGATAGCGGCCTGCACTAAAGGCAAAAGAATGGACCCCATGACTCAAAGTCACGAGGTCCATATCCGTTTGCTTTATCTGAATACTTAGTAACGCACGAAGATATAGTTGTTGTTCATGCCGGCGGCAACGGAGCTGATGATAACACCCGTGTTGTAGTCGGAAGCATGAATCATCTGGCCACCACCGATGTAAATGCCGGTGTGGTACGAGTTGACCACAACGTCACCGGGCTGCGGATCGGTCACACGCGTCCAGCCCATAAAGGTGCCCGTGGTGCCCAGGCGGCAATAGCGACCAGTGAGGCAATAGCTAACAAAACCAGAGCAGTCGAAGCTGTTCGGGCCAATTCCGCCCCAAGAATAGGCGCAACCAAGCTTGCTGTATGCACGCGAGACAACAGAACCGCCATCGACGGACTGGCTCGGAGCAGAAGGCGTCGGAGCCGGAGCAGGCGTGGAGGGCTGCGGCGTCGGAGCAGGTGCCGGCGTAGGAGCCGGAGTGTTGCCGCCCTGGTTGTTGTTATTGCTGGTCTGGCCACCGTTGTTGGTGTTCTCGGTCGTACCGGCAGTCTCGTTGCTCACCGTGGCCTTCTCGGCGGTGCTAGCGTTGATGCCAGCCTGCAGCGCGGCGTTGGCCTCGGCCTCTGCGGCAAGCTCGGCCTGCAGCTGCGAATCCAAGGAGTTTACGACGTTCTGTGCTTCAGCCTGCTGGGCGTTAAGCTCGTCGACCTTCTTTTGCGTGGTGGCGACGTTCTTCTCCTGCTCGGCCTGCTTATCGGTGAGCTGCTGCTTAAGCTCCTTGACCTCTTGAATGGTCTGAGCTTGCTTATCGGAAACTTTGCCGTAGTAGAACAGACGGTTGAGCATGTCGCTCAGGTCATCGACGCCCGTCAGAACCTGAAGCAGGCTCAGACCGCCGGTTTTGTACTCGCCGGCGACATAGGTCGAGAGCTTGGCCTGACCATCGGCGATCTCCTGCTGCTTTTGCGTAATCTCGCCAGCAGTCTGATCGAGCGCCTGCGTCTGCGTTGCGAGCTCATCGTAAATCTGCTGGGTTTGGGTACCGATCTGCTCGAGCTTCGTACGAGCAGCGGCAAGGTCGGATGCGGTATCGGCGTAGGCAGGAGCCGCGAGGCCCAAGCCCAAAACACAAGCGAGGGTTGCCGTAGCAGCGCAGCGTGCCATGTTTTTGTGCGTGTTTGCTGTGCGCATGTAGCTTCCTTTCCAGTAACTAAGGGTAACGGCTAGTCCACCGTCACCAGGCTAAAGAGCTCCACATCGTCATTAGACGGCGTGAGCTTCTCACGCGGGTTGAGAAACGCAAGCTCAAGGATACAACCGTAACCGACAAGCTTTGCGCCCATATCTCGCACCAGTTTACCTGTTGCCTCGACGGTTCCGCCCGTCGCGACCAAGTCGTCCAGAATCAACACGGTATCTTTAGAGCTGATAGCGTCGGCATGGATCTCAATGGAATCCGTTCCGTACTCGAGCTCGTAGCTCTGGCTCACGGTCTCGCGCGGCAGCTTGCCCGGTTTACGTGCGGGAACAAAGCCGGCGCCAAGGGCTACAGCCACCGGTACGCCAACCATAAAGCCACGGGCCTCGGGACCCACGACCTTGGTGATTCCCATGCCGGCAAAGTGCTCGGCCAGTGCATCGACCATGGCCTTCAGTGCCTCGGGATTGCCAAAGAGCGGCGTGATGTCTTTAAAGATGACTCCGGGCTCGGGATAGTCGGGGATGTCGACGATTTGAGATTCGAAGTCGTACATTGCATGACCTTTCAATGGGTTGCCGGATAAGCGGCAGCTGTTACTTGCCCGCGGTGACGGTGCCGGATTGCGAAGGGGCGACGACCTTGAGCGGCTTTACGAGAGAATCCTCGTGCGAAGCCGGCGCGGCTGTCTCTTCGTTTTTGGCCTTGGTGGACTCGGAACGAGTGATTTCCTCATCGAGTGCATCGATGTCGGCGTCCTCGACCACGGCGTTGAGCGACTCAAAAACGCGGTTCTTGAGCAGCGCAGTGTGCACACCTTCCGTCAGGTCGTGAAGCTTCTTAAACGCACGCTCGAGCTTGGCATCGCGCTCGTCATCGGAGGTATCCATGCCGAGCATGCTCACGAGCACCTGCTCAAACATCGAGGACTCGCGGTTGGCGGAAGACACGTACTGACGCAGGTTGCGCGGCTCGATATGGAAGCGTGACAGCTCGGAGCAGTAGCGGATGATCGGAAAATCGCGGCCATCGACAAGCTCGCGGTTTTGCGGGCTCTTGATGATGCGAATGAGGTCGTTTTCGGCCAGGGAGCGAATAAACGAGATCTCGACGCCGAGCATATCGGGTATGGTCTCGATGGGATGCAGCTTTTGCTTGGTCTCCTTGGGCTCCGTCTTGAGCGGAACGTCGGACAGCAGACCCACCTCGTAGGCGAGCGTAGACAGGTCCGTGGCGTTTTCCAGGCGCTGCTTAATCACGTTGAGCGGCATGTAGCGAGTCTTCTGCAGGTGCAGAATGACCTCCAGGCGGTCAACGTCCTCCTTGGAGTACTGACGATAGCCCTTAGGCGTGCGATGAGGGGTGATGAGCCCCTCATCTTCGAGAAATCTAATTTTTGAGTTCGAAAGATCGGGGTATGCGCCTCGAAGTAGATTGACGACCTGGCCGATACTCAGATAGTTGCGTTCGGCCATGCCCTACTCACCGGTTTCGATGCGCTCCGGCGTGCTCTCGTGATAGATGAGCGTAAACGTACCGATCTGGACGGAAGAACCGTCGTGCAGCGGGGCGCCGTTGACGATAGCGCCGTCAACCCACGTACCGTTGAGCGAGCCCAGGTCCTCAATACGGGCACCCAGACCCTCGCGAATAATGCGCGCGTGGCTACGCGACACGGTCATGTCGTTGAGGAAGATGCCGTTAGCGGGATCGCGGCCGATGGTGGTCACATTATCCTCGAGCTCAAAGGCTGCACCGGTTTGCGGGCCTTTGACAATAGACAAGACGGGTGCGGTGATGTGCACGTTGGCCATGAGGTCGGGAACGGTGACATCGCTCGAAGGAACGCGGAATACGCAGGTAGCGTCAGCAGTCTTATCATTCTGAGGCATATTGTTAACCATGTTGTCCATGACAACCCCTAACTTATCGCGGACGTGCCGCAAATAATGAACCGTACGTAATCATACCCCAACGAATCAGTCTTCGATTTCAGGGTTCAGAAAGTCGATGTCCTCGTCCTCGGGATGCGCGAGAGCCTGTTTAATGGCCACTCCGCCCTTAATGGAGTAGATGACAGCCGTGAGCATGGAGAAGATCACGCCGCCGTACACAAAGAAGATGCCGAGGGGCACCGAGCTTCCGTTGAGGCCCGGGAAGGCCGTAAGGGATGAAGGTAAAAGATGCAGGCCGTCAATAACGGGGAAACCGAGCAGCATGAGCGAGAATCCGGTCATGAGCAGCGCTGTGGCAATCTTTCCGGGGAAGACGACATCGATGGGGCGACGATGATAATGACGCACGATAAGCGTGCCGATGCCCAGATAGATGTCGCGGCCAATAATGAGCACGCAGACCCAGATTGGCAGCTCTCCGCGAACCACCAGTCCCAGCACGCCGGTGAACAGCAGCGCACGGTCGCAAATGGGATCCATGACCTTGCCGAGCCACGAGACCGTCTTAGTCATTCGGGCGATCTGACCGTCCATCCAGTCGGTGGAGGCGGCAACGGCGTAGATAACGATGGCGATGACGCGGTTGTTATCCGTCACAAACAGGTACAGAAATACCAGGGTGAGGATCAGGCGCGTAAAGGTAATGAAATTGGAGATCGTAAAGATCTTATTCGACGGGTAATCGGAAGTGCCGATAAGCTCCTTTTTGATCTTCTTTTTGATGCCCACAGGACTCCCCCGCTGGTTAACGACAAAACTTTCGATACTATACCCGTTCCGGCGATGTCTATCCAGCGCAGCCATAGAGAGTCCAGACATGTGGAGGGCGCCTCTGGGCTGCGCTGGATTCTGCATTTGTGTACATCAGCCTCCAAAAGCGACATTTTTCGGCATCTTTGGTGGCTGGTGTACACGTTTTGATTCGGTGATTATATCGATCGGGAAAGTTGTTGCTTTAAGCAAATGCGTGCGGGTCGAGAAGGGCTGGCGCCAAAAGAGCCCAACGGCCGTTACGGCTTCGTTAG
>CABQMC010000134.1 GCA_902465115.1 uncultured Collinsella sp. | reverse complement strand
TGCGCGACCGAGCCGATATGATTATCGACACGAGCCGTCTGCGCACCTCTGCGTTGCGCAACAAGCTACGTATGGCATTTTCCGAGCTGTCCGACCAGCAGCTCATGGACGTCCACGTGTTCTCGTTTGGCTTTAAGCACGGCATGCCCGTCGAGGCGGACATTATGATCGACGTCCGCTTCCTGCCTAATCCGTTCTACGATCCCGAGATGCGCACGATGACCGGTCTCGATAAAAAGGTCTCCGATTTTGTTCTGGACCATCCCAAGACGCAGGAGTTTTGGAAGGCTTGGACACAGCTGCTCGATACGGTGATGCCGGGCTATATCGCGGAGGGTAAGCCGCAGCTTTCTATCGCCATCGGCTGCACGGGCGGCCAGCACCGCAGCGTTGCCATTGCCGAGGCCACGGCCCGTTACCTGGAAGGCGCTCAGTATCATGTGAGCATCTCCCACCGCGACCTGTCGCGCGCCAACACGAAGGCATAGGCCTGCATGTCGTTTACCGCTGAGGTGCGCGACGAGCTTGCGCGCTGCGAACCCGAATGTGAATACTGCGACTTGTCGACGCTTGCCGCCCTCACGCGCGTGAGCGGTACGCTCTCGCTTGCCGGCTCTGGGCGGTATCGTTTGACGGTTGCGACTGAGACGGGAGCCGTCGCGCGCACGATGATCACGCTGACGCATCGTATCCTTAAGCTCAAAACGGAGTTCACCGTCCGCAAATCTGTCTTGCATAAGGTTCGAAACTACCTCATCACCTTGCCTGATCAGCCCGATTTGGATAAGGCTCTGGTGCTGCTGGGCATTCTCGACCGTAGGGGAGGGCTCGTCGCAGGTGTGCCGCGTCACATTGTCGCCCGTCCTTGCTGTAGACTTGCCTATATCCGCGGCGCGCTCATCGCGGGCGGCTTCGTGGCCGATCCACGCGGCGATTTTCATTTGGAGATCGCTGTGCAGGGCGAGCAATATGCCAAGGGACTTTGCGATCTGTTGGAGCAGATTGGGGTCCATGCTCGTGTTAATGCACGGCGGGGGTCATATGCCGTGTACATTAAGAGCGCCGAGGAAATCGAGCATCTATTAAAGCTGATTGGTGCCAAGCGCAGCGTTGCCGAGATTGAGGAGGCGCGCGCGGTCAAGTTGGTTAAGAACGATGTGAACCGTCGCGTGAATGCCGAGCTCGCCAACCAGACCAGAAGCGCCGGTGCTGCCCAACATCAGCTTGCGCTTATCGATGAGCTCGAGCAGCGTGGCCTTCGCGATGCGCTTCCGGATGCCTTGGCGGTCTTTTGCGACCTGCGCGAGCGCTATCCCGATCTGTCGCTGCGTGATTTGGGGGAGATGGCTGACCCTCCCTTGTCGAAGTCTGCCCTGTACCATCGCGTTTTGAGGCTTGAAAAGCTCATTGAAGCAAACAGGTAGTTTGAAGTATCGACTTATATACGGATTTAGCTGCTATTTTAGTCTTTAAAACGTTTTAACGTAAATTTGATTTTCAATTTCGAGCATTCTCGTGAAATTCAAGTCAAAAAAAAGGTATATTAGGCGAGTGGTTAGTTTGTGGGCCTCAACGGCGGGCGCTGTAGCTCGCGGGGGCCTTACGAAAGGAGACACAATGGCAGTAAAGGTTGCTATTAACGGCTTCGGTCGCATCGGTCGTCTGGCTTTCCGTCAGATGTTCGGTCATGAGGGCTCCGAGATCGTCGCTATCAACGACCTCACCTCTCCCGATATGCTCGCTTACCTGCTGAAGTACGACTCCACGCAGGGCAACTACGCTCGCGATCACGAGGTCGTTGCTGGCGAGGATTCCATCACCGTTGACGGCAAGGAGATCAAGATCTACAAGGAGGCCGACGCTAACAACCTGCCTTGGGGCGACCTCGACGTCGACGTCGTTCTCGAGTGCACCGGCTTCTACACCAGCAAGGCTAAGGCTCAGGCTCACATCAACGCTGGCGCCAAGAAGGTCGTCATCTCCGCTCCGGCTGGCAGCGATCTGCCCACCATCGTGTACAACGTCAACCATGAGACGCTGACCGCTGAGGACAACATCATCTCCGCTGCTTCCTGCACCACCAACTGCCTCGCCCCGATGGCCAAGGGTCTGAACGACTTCGCTCCCATCGTGTCCGGCATCATGACCACCATCCACGCCTTCACCGGCGACCAGATGCCGCTCGACGGCCCGCAGCGCAAGGGCAACTTCCGTCGCTCCCGCGCCTGCTCCGAGAACATCGTCCCGAACACCACGGGCGCTGCCAAGGCCATCGGCCTGGTTCTCCCCGAGCTCAACGGCAAGCTCATCGGTGCCGCCCAGCGCGTCCCGACGCCGACCGGCTCGCTGACCAACCTCTACGCCGTCGTTGACAAGAAGGTCACCGTCGACGAGGTCAACGCTGCCATGAAGGCCTACGCCGAGACCATCCCCGATACCTTCGCCTACAACGAGGACCAGATCGTCTCCCGCGACATCGTCGGCGAGACCCACGGCTCCATCTTCGACGCCACTCAGACCATGTGCTCTGATCTCGGCAACGGCCAGACCCTCGTTCAGGTCACCTCTTGGTACGACAACGAGAACTCCTACACCTCTCAGATGGTCCGCACCATCAAGTACTTCGAGAAGTTCGTTGCTTAATTTAGCTTTTAGCGAATAGCTCGTTGAGCGTCTAAAGAAGGGCGCGGCCTCATAGGGCTTACACCCTAGGGTCGCGCCCTTTTTATAAGAAATCGTCTGCCGTAATGGGAGGCAGACACGTACGAAAGGTAGAAGCAAACATGGCCTTTACCAAGAAGACCGTCCGCGACATCGATGTCGACGGCAAGCGCGTTCTCGTCCGCGTTGACTTTAACGTGCCTATCAAGGATGGCGTCGTTGGCGACACCACCCGTATCAAGGCTGCCCTGCCCACCATCAACTATCTCGTTGAGCACAACGCTCGCGTCATCCTCATGAGCCACCTCGGCCGTCCCGATGGCACCGGCTTCCAGCCCGAGCTGTCCCTCGAACCCGTCGCCAAGAAGCTCGCCGAGCTCTCTGGTCTCGACGTTACCTTTGTCGCCGACACCTACGGCGAGAAGGCTGCTGAGGCTGTCGCTGCCGTCGAGCCGGGCAAGGTTCTCGTTCTCGAGAACGTCCGCTTCGACAAGCGTGAGAAGAAGAACGATCCCGAGATCGCCAAGAAGCTCGCTTCCTATGGTGACGTCTTCGTTCTCGATGCCTTCGGCACCGCTCACCGCGCCCAGGGTTCCGTCGTGGGCCCCGCTGCTTACCTGCCTGCCGTCGCCGGCTTCCTGCTCGAGAAGGAGGTCGACACGCTGACCGGTATCTTCGCCGAGCCCGAGCGTCCCTTCGTCGCTATCGTCGGCGGTTCCAAGGTTTCCTCCAAGATCGGTGTTCTCGATCACCTCATCGACTCCGCTGACACCCTGATCATCGGTGGCGGCATGGCCTACACCTTCTTCCTGGCTCAGGGCCTGTCCGTCGGTCAGTCCCTCAAGGAAGAGGACTGGGTCGAGCGCGCCGGCGAGATGCTCAAGAAGGCCGAGGAGAAGGGTGTCAAGATTCTGCTCCCCATCGACAACCGTGTTGCCGATCACTTTGGCGAGGACGCTGTCCCCGAGGTTGTTGCTTCCGACGCTATCCCCGACGATCGTGAGGGTATGGACATCGGCCCCAAGACCGAGGAGCTTTATGCCGAGGCCGTCAAGGGCGCCAAGACCGTGTTCTGGAACGGCCCCATGGGCGTCTTCGAGTTCGACAACTTCGCTCACGGCACCCAGGCTATCGCCGAGGCTGTTGCCGAGGCCGACTGCACCTCGATCATCGGCGGTGGCGACTCTGTCGCAGCTGTCAACAAGTTCAACCTGGCCGACAAGATGAGCTGGATCTCCACCGGTGGTGGCGCTTCCATGGAGCTCGTCGAGGGCAAGGCCCTGCCCGGAGTGGAGGCGCTTCTCGATGCCTAATCGCACCCTTCTTATCGCTGGTAACTGGAAGATGAACAACGACGTCGCCGAGGCCGCCAAGCTCGCCGACGAGCTGGCTCAGGCTCTGCCCGAGGTTCCGGCTGGCGTCGAGGTGCTCGTCTGCCCTCCGACCATCGACATCACCACGGTTCATGACCGCATTCAGGCTGCCCCCATCGCCCTCGGTGCACAGAACGTGTACTGGGAGGCCAAGGGTGCCTTCACCGGTGAGTCCTCTTGCGACATGCTCAAGTCCGCTGGCTGCACCTACTGCATCATCGGCCACTCCGAGCGTCGTGACTACTTCCACGAGACCGACGAGGACCAGAACAAGAAGGCCAAGGCTCTCGTTGCCGCCGGTCTTGTTCCCGTCTTCTGCTGCGGCGAGTCCCTCGAGGTCCGCGAGGCTGGCACCTATGTCGAGCACGTCGTGAACCAGGTCAAGGCTGGCCTTGCTGGTCTTGAGATCACCTGCCCCAAGCAGGTCGTCGTCGCCTACGAGCCCATCTGGGCCATCGGCACCGGCAAGACCGCTACCGCCGAGGACGCTCAGGAGGTCTGCGGCGCTATCCGTGAGACCCTCAAGGAGATGTTCGGCGAGGAGCTCGCTAACGGCATCCGCGTTCTCTATGGTGGCTCTGCCAAGCCTGGCAACATCGCCGAGCTCGTCGCCAAGCCCGACGTTGACGGCGCCCTCGTGGGCGGCGCTTCGCTCAAGGCTGCCGACTTCGCCTCTATGGTCGTCAAGGCAGGCGAGTAGGACATATGGCACAGCGTCATCTTCCTGCACTCCTGATCATCATGGATGGCTGCGGCCTTGCTCCGGCCGATGGCGAGAACGCCGTCGCCGCTGCCAAGACGCCCTTCCTTGATAGCCTGTACGAGAAGTACCCCCACACCACGCTCGGCGCTTCGGGCGAGGACGTGGGTCTTCCCGATGGCCAGATGGGCAACTCCGAGG
>CABQMC010000133.1 GCA_902465115.1 uncultured Collinsella sp. | reverse complement strand
ATCGACGCGGCCAAGAACCTGCTGGGTATCCACTCCCCCTCGCGCGTGTTCCGCAAGATTTTCGGCTACGTCATGGAGGGCGCGGCCCTCGGCATCGACGACACGGCGGACGAGCCGGTGAAGTCCATGAGGTCGGCGGTGCGCAACGTCGAGAAGGCCGCCGTGTTCGGTGCGAGTGTTACCGGCGGCGGAGCATACGGATCGACCGTCTACGGCGCCAGCGGCGTCGCGGGCGGCGGCAACGTTTACAACCTCTACCTCGACGGCGACCTGCTGGGCGTCGACGGGCGCGTGGCCTCCGCCTTCAGGAGCTTCGTCGCGGCGGTGGAGCAGAGTATGGCGATGGGGGTCGCGTAGTATGGCGCAGGGAAACTGGGTTCAAGGCAGAGGCGCTTACGGCCTGTACTGCTGGTGCGCGTACGTGGACGTTGTTGAGGTCGCGCGTACGGACACCACCGTGACCTACCGCGTCACGCACGGCTACGGCACGCGCTACGCCATCGACTGCTACGCAAACGGCAGCTCGTCGGCGGGCGGCTCGTGGAACGGCTCGGTATACTCGACGAACAACTCCGGCTGGGTATGGGTGCAGTGCACGTCGCGCGATGTCGAGCTCGCGCGCGGCAACGGCGACGCCTACAACCACACCTTCACGGGCCAGATTAACGTCACGGGTGGCTTCGGCAACGGCACCTCGAACGCCTCCAGCACCGTCACAGTGCCGTGCCGCGCCTACCACACACCGCACACGCCGAAGAACATTAGGGCGGAGCGCCTGAGCGACACCAGCGCGAAGGTCAGCTGGGACGTCGATTACACGGGCATGAACGGCGACTACCCCTGGTCGACCGTGACCGTCGGCGTGGTGAAGAACGGCCCGGGGAAGTTCACCGACGTCGGCACCGTTAGTTGGGATACCACGAGCCACACCTACAACGGCCTCGAGCCGGGCTGCATGTACATCTTCTCGGCCAAGGCGACGGGCCCCGGCGGCACGTCGGACTACGGCGTGAGCGCGCCGGCGATCTACACCACGCCGACGGCGCTCGGCATGCTCGAGGCAGTCAAGGCGGAGGCGGCGAAGGTCGTGCTCAAGGGGCACGACGCGCCGGCCTTCGTCGACAGCTGGGAGTTCCAGCTCTCGACCGACGGCCGCAAGACGTGGGTCGATGCGGACGTAAACGCCTCCTGGGAGGACGAGGAGGCGCCGGCGGGAACGGTGTGCTACCGCGTCCGCGCGGTCAAGAGCGGCCTCAAGGGACCGTGGACCGAGTCAAACGAGGTCACGACTATATGCCCGCCGCTCGCACCGTCCATCAGGGGCGTCAGGGCGGCTTATGCCACCCGCTCGACCGCGACACTCGAATGGGTGCCCAACCATCCGGACGGCTCGGCGCAGGCCTCCGCTGAGGTGCAGATCACGACGCCGACGGGTCCCACCACCACGACGGTCGATGGCCCGGGTGCGAGCCTGAAGCTGCCGACTGGCACCAAGGGCCTCTACACCGTACGCGTGCGCACCAAGGGCCTCGACGAGGACTGGGGCGCATGGTCGAGCGCGGCGGCATATACCGTTGCGGACGCGCCCCAGGCATTCTTCACCGACCCGGCTGCGGACGGGGCGACCCTGCGCGCGGTGCCACATACCTTCACGTGGAAGGTGGCCGACGAGACGGGCGTCAGCCGACAACATCTGGCCCTGTGCGACATCAGTGGCAACCTCCTGTGGAGCGGGATGCTGGACAAGGACGTGCGCTCTTTCCGCCTGGGCTATGCGCAGCACGCCTTCGTCAACCACACGGTCTACAGGGTCGTGCTCACGGTCACGGCCGGCTCGTCGCTGTCGGTCGCCGCCTCGAGAGTTTTCCGGACCGACTGGGCACCGCCCGCCAAGCCGTCGCTAAACATCTTCGTCGACGAGAGGCTGGGATGCCAGCTGTCCGTATTCCCAGGCAAGGCCGACAGTGACGATACGCCCGAGACGTCTCACTTCACCGTGTCGCGCGTCCTGCCCGACGGCTCGACCCTGCAGCTCGGCTCTCACCTTGCGGCGGGCGAGGGCGCGAGCGACCCGCTGCCTCCGCTCAACAGCGAGTTCGAGTACGTCGCGGTCGCCTACGCCGCGACGGGCGTGAGCACGGCGACGAGGGTCAAGACGACCGTGGCGAGCCGCGCGGTGGCTCTCAACTGGGGAGCCGGCGCTGGGAGGTCGTGGCTCGGGCGCTATCTCAAGAAGGGCTCGAGCCGCAAGGTGACGCACGGGTACAAGATGCTGCACTTCGCCGACGGCGGGGAGGGGCTGCCCGTCTCGTACGGCATCAACGAGAGGGACGTCAAGGACAGCATGGACTTCCTGCTGCTCGACGAGGAGGACTACAAGTCATTTCTCGAGATCATGAACACCGCGGGGCGTTTCTGGGTGCTGTAGCGTGAAGCGTTCCGACGGCGCGTGGGTGGCCTCGTGCGACCCGACGTGGGAGACGTGGGAGGAGCCCGCCAATGGCTGATAGCTGGATAAGGCCGTTCGACGCCTCCTACGACTTCGTGCGCGTATCGCGCGAGACGGGGCTCGAAGTCGACTTCGTGCGCGACATCGAGAACGGCGGCTCCATCGAGCGCAACGCAAACACGGCGCTCTACGAGACTGCGTCCCTGGACTTCGCCGACAAGTTCGACGTCGGCAACGACTTTCTGCGCGTGTACCTCAACGCCTCCTTCTCGGACGGCAGCGAGAGGCGCGAGTGCCTCGGCACGTTCATGCCCGTGGTGGACTCGGTGGACATCGACGGTGCCTACCGCGAGGGACAGATCAATGCCTAAGGCCTCCTGAAGCGGCTCAAAGACGACGACTTCGACGGGCCGTACGTGATCGTTGCGGGCAGCAATCTGGTTGATGAGGCCGTCAAGATAGCCGAATCGGTCGGCCTCACCGTCTACGCCGACCCCAGCAGTCTCCTTCTGGGCAGCACCTTGGTTTTCGGCGTGGGCAGGGACAACGACGCCAAGAACAAGCTGGACGCGGTGGACCTGCTCCTCAAGGCGGCCGGGTTCCGCTCGCCGGCGACCGACCGAATGGGCAACGTGATCTACAGGCGCTACGTCGAGCCCGCCGACATGCCCATCTCGGCTGAGTTCACCGAGGGCAGGGACGCGCGCTTCATGTCGGACATGACCGAATCGACCAATCGCGCCGAGGTCTGCAACGTCGTGCACGTGGACTTCAGCACGCAGGACGCATCGGTGCGAGGTACGGCGGTGGACGACTCTCCCGACTCCGACCTATCGACCGTCTCGGTCGGGCGCCGAATCGTCAAGAGCTACAGCTACGACAGCCTTCCGGGCGTGGACACCGAGGACACCAACCTTGTCGAGGGCGCCGCCAACGCCCTCATCGGCACCGGCAAGAAGTCGGATAAGAGCTTCAGGCAGAGCGATTCGCACGGCAGCATCCAGACCGTCTACGTTCCCGACTCGCCGCAGGTGGGCGTGCTCTTCGGCATCAAGGTCGTCTCGAGTGGCGGGCGCGTCGGCTTCTGCCAGGACGAGGGGCCGAGCGTCAAGAAGGATACGGACTACACGCAGAGCGTGTGGGTCAAGGGCACCAAGGGCGCGACGGGCATCATACAGTCCTTCTGGGATCAGGAGAGGGTGCTTGGCCCGGTGACCAAGGGGTTCACCATGACTGGCGAGTGGCAGAAGGTCAGCTACACCTATCACGCCACGGAGAACCACAACAAGGTCAGCTGGGGCTACTGCTACATCGACGGCGGCGAGGCCATCTTCGTCGCCGACAAGGTCGAGGAGGGAGGCAACGCCACACCTTGGCCCCAGGACGCCATGCAGGCGGCGGCGGACCGCAAAGCGGCGGAGCTGCTCGCCACCGAGCGCGCCGTGACGCGCACGGACGAGTTCAAGAGCGTGTATAAGCCCGTCGAGCCGTGCATGGCGGTGGCGATGAACTACAGGACCGGCGGGGTGGTCGGCAAGCTGGCAATCCAGAAGCAGACGCTGACGCTCGACGCCGGCTGCGTCATAAAGCACACGGCGAGGAGGTACGAGCGATGAGCGATTCGGCAGCCGAGATCAAGAGCGCGGCGGCACGGCTGGCGGCGGCGATGCCGTCGGGCGGCAAGCGGCTGACGATGGAGTTCGGCACGGTCGTGGGCGTCCACGACACGGCGCTCGACGTGATGCTGCACGGCGCGGTGGTGACGGTCCCGATGGTGCGCTCCTGCACGGGGTGCGTCATCACCGACCGCGCCGTGATCCTGTCGCAGGGCCCGCTGGCCGTGTGCGTCGGCACGACGGCGGCGGCGTAGCCCGGCGTTACGGGGGGCCGAACCTGCAGTGTGGCGGGGGATGGGCCTCCGCCGCACTGCAGAACGGGAGGGAGGCCGGATGGAGGTGCTCAAGCTCTTCGCGCCGTACGGACCCGGCTGGCTTGGCGGCGCGGCGCTGGTGCTGATCGCCTTCTATTTTGGGCGGCAATTTCTGGACGAATACAAGGTCCAGAACGAGCGCAAGGCGAACATCGACCTCAAGCGCGAGGAGCGAAAGCAGGCCGAAGTGGACGAGCGGGCGCAGCGAGATCGGGAGCGCTCGCAGATGGAAGGGCGAATCGCCGCGCAGATGGAGCGAAGCAACAGTCTCATGGAGGCGATGAAGACCCTCATGGAGTCGGTCGTCGCGTCGAATGACGTGCTGCACGCCGACCTGGTCCACAGCCAGACGCGTAGCCATGGCATGGCTCAAAAGGTCGACCACATCTGCGACCGAGTCGACCTCATGTACAACAAAGAGACAAGCAGATAGGAGCAATCAAATGACTGAGATTCAGGCCGGCCTCACCGTCGCCACGGTGCTCGTGGTGCCGTACATCGTGCAGGCCATCAAGACTAAGGCCATGACGGGCAGCGTCGCCCGCTGGACGGCCATCGCCGTCTCGGCGGGGTGCGGCG
>CABQMC010000132.1 GCA_902465115.1 uncultured Collinsella sp. | reverse complement strand
GGGGAAGCCCCAAGGGGACCGGTGAGAGCAATGAGGCAGGGCGCTACAGGTACTCGATTTGAGCGCCCTCGGTGTCGCACGTCAGAATATGCGTGTCACACTTGGGGAACTGCTCACGCAGCTTGACCTGCAGGAACTTTGCCACGATGGTGTCGTCAGTCACGGCCATGAGGGTCGAGCCCGAACCACTAATCCAGATGGTCTTGGCGCCGCCGTTAAGGCAGGTATCGCGCACGGCGTTGTAGTCGGGGATGAGGCGGCGGCGATAGGGCTCCTGGATGCGGTCGTCGTTGGCGGCGGCAATCAGGTCGAGGTCACCAGTCTCCAAGCCGCGCGTCATGCCGGCGATGCGGCCCATTTGCCATACGGCGGTGGAGAGTGGAATCTCCTGTGGCACAACCTTGCGGGCCTCGCTCGTATGCACCTCGTAGGGCGGAATCACGGTAATAAAACGCAAGCGATCGCTCACCTCATAGCGCAGGCACTGGGGGAGCGAATCAGTCGGCGTAAAGGAGCAGACGGCGCCGCCCAGGATGGCGGGGGCGACGTTATCGGGATGGCCCTCGACCTCGGTGGCGATGCGGACGAGTTCGGCGCGGTCGACGGTGTGGCCTGTCAGCGCGGCGGCAGCCATGATGCCGGCGACGACGCAGGTGGAGCTGGAACCCAGGCCGCGGGCGACGGGCACGTCGGTCTGAATGTCGATAGCGACGGGGAAGGCCGGCTCGCCCCAGGCGGCCAGAGCATCGACAAAGCTCACATAGACCAGGTTGTTCTCGTTTTGGAATTCCTCGGGGCAGCCCGTGATGGTGAGTTTATCGGCGCGCTCAAAGGTAAAGTGCGAGTAGAGGCTGACGGCCATGCCGAGGGTGTCGTAGCCGATGCCTAGGTTGGCGCTGGTTGCTGGGACGGTGATTTTGATCATGTGGGTCCTCCTGGGCGGGTCTGGCCGTTTAGTTCGCTGCTCGGGCAGTCCTGGCTCGCTCGGAAAGCACATTAAGTGCTTTCCGGCTCGTGCGGAACTCGCGACGAACTAAACGGCCAGACCCGCTCGCATGCTCGTCATTATCCCGAAAGCTAAATAAAAAGAAGGTGCGCCGGCTTTCGCCGGCGCTTAATAAGGGATCTAGTTGGTGCTCATTCGTTTTGCTGCGGACTCGACGTAGCTGGCCATTTCGTCGACGTCACAGACGTCTTCGAAGCGGACAGGTTTGGACTCGAGCTCGGCGAGCTGGGTCGGGGCGACCGTGTTGGTGGCCTGCTCGAGTACGCGCATAGCCTCAAAATCGTCCTCGGGAACGTCGAGGCCCAGGGCGTCGCAGCAGGCGCGCGGGAACTTGTAGGGGCTGGCGGTCGAAAGCAGCACGCGAGCCTTGGCGCCCTCGGCGGGAGCGACCTTTTCAAAGACGTGATAGCCGCAAGCGGTGTGCGGGTCGATCACGTAGCCGTTGGCGTCCCAGCAACTCTTGATGGCAGCGCGGACCTCGTCCTCGCTGGCCCAGCCGCAGCCAAAGACGCTCTGAATCTTGGCCAGCAGCTCGGCGGGCACCTCGTAGCGACCAGTCTGTGCCAGCTGCTCCATAAGGCCGGCAACGAGCTCGCAGTCGCCGTCGGACAGGAAGTAGAGCATGCGCTCGAGGTTGGAGCTGATGAGGATGTCCATCGACGGCGAGATGGTCGTGAAGAACGGGCGGTTACGGTCGTATACGCCGGTGGTCAGGAAGTCAGCCAGCACGTTGTTCTTGTCGCTCGCGACGATGAGCTTGGCGACGGGCAGACCCATACGCTTGGCATAGTAGCCGGCCAAGATATCGCCAAAGTTGCCGGTCGGTACGCAGAACTCCACGGCGTCGCCAGCCTCGATAGCGCCGGCGCGCAGCAACTGCGCATAGGCGGCAAAGTAGTAGACGACCTGCGGTACCAGACGGCCGACATTGATGGAGTTGGCGCTCGAAAGCACCGTGCCGGCGGCCTCCAGGCGCTCGGCAAGCTCCTTATCGGCAAAGATACGCTTGACGGCACTCTGGGCGTCGTCAAAGTTGCCGCGGATTCCGCAGACGGCGACGTTGCTGCCCTCCTGCGTGGACATCTGCAGGTTCTGGACGCGGCTGACCTTGCCCTCGGGATAAAAGACGGTGATGCCCGTGCCCGGAGCGTCGGCAAAACCGGCGAGCGCAGCCTTGCCCGTGTCGCCCGACGTGGCGGTGACGATCATGATGCGCTCGGCGCCGCCGTCCTTGGCGGAAGTGCGGGCCATCAGACGGGGGAGCATCTGCAGGGCGACGTCCTTGAAGGCGCTTGTAGGGCCGCCAAAGAGTTCCATCACATAGGTCTGAGGGGCGTCAACACCCGGCGCAGCGTCGAGTTTGACGAGCGGCGTAACCTCTTCACTCGCGAACGTGCCGCGGTATGCCTCGTCGACACACGCCGAAATTTCTTCGGCCGTGTAATCATTCAGTAACATTCCCAACACATCTTGAGCGATTTCAAAGTACGATTTAGCTGCAAGCGAGCTGATATCGACCTGCTGGGTGCCAAGCTCGTCCGAGACAAACAAACCCCCGTCGGGAGCGATGCCAGTGCGGATTGCCACCTTACTTGAGCACGATAAAGTGCGTCCTCGTGTACTATGATAAGTTCCCATATAACACTGCTCCTCGGATGCCTTGGTCCCAATCGGTGAAACCATGGTATCAGAGCGCGCAAAATAGGTTCGCAGAGGCTTTTTAGAAAGGTAACCTCCAGCCCATGATTAAGATTGCCAAGTTTGGCGGCTCGTCGGTCGCCGACGCCGAACACTTTAAGAAGATCAAGGCCATCGTCGATGCCGACCCGGCTCGCCGTTTTGTGGTGGTTTCCGCCTGTGGTCGCCGCTTTAAGGGCGACACCAAGGTGACCGACCTGCTCTACCTGGTTAACGCGCACGTTAAGTACCACGTGTCGTGTGAGGAGCTGCTCGAGGACATCGGCCAGCGCTATTTTGATATCGCTGACGAGCTGGAGCTCACCTATCCCATCCGTGAGGAGTTCGCGGCTTTTGCCGAGCGCGCCCGCTCGGGCGGTTACTCCACCGAGGAGCTCGTGAGCCGCGGTGAGTACTTCACCGCTCGCCTGATGGCCGAGTACCTGGGCCTGCCGTTCCTGGACGCCGCGACGGTCGTGGCGTTCCATCACGACGGTACGCTCAGCATGAACCGCACCTCCGAGCTGGTGCAGGAGTACGGCCAGCAGGGCGGCTTTGTTATGCCCGGTTTCTACGGCGCGACGCGTGAGGGCCAGATCAAGCTGCTCGATCGTGGCGGCGGCGATATCTCGGGCTCGATTTTGGCTAAGTGCCTGGGCGCCGACCTTTACGAGAACTGGACCGACGTCTCGGGTTTCTATTCTGCGGATCCGCGTATTGTTCCGGAGGCTCAGCCCATTGCGCGCGTTACCTACGAGGAGCTGCGCGAGCTTTCGTACATGGGCGCAAGCGTCCTGCACGAGGAAGCCGTGTTCCCCGTGCGCGAGGCAGGCATTCCGCTGGTCATCAAGAACACCAATGCGCCGCAGGACCCCGGCACCATCATTAGCGAGACGGCTGATGAAGGCGAGGCGGAGCCCATCATTACCGGCGTGACCGGCAAGCGCGGTTTTGTCGCCATCAACGTCGCCCGCGACCGCACCAAGCCCCGCGTCGGCTTTATGCGCCGTGCGCTTTCGGTGTTCGAGCGCTATGACGTTTCCGTCGAGCACATGCCCACCGGTGTCGACCGCTTTGGCGCCGTGGTGCAGGAGCGGGACGTTCACGATTCACTGTACTCGCTCGTGGGCGACATTCAGCAGGAGGTCGAGCCGCTCGAGATCGAGGTTGTCGAGGGTCTGGCACTTATCGCGACCGTCGGCCGTAACCTGCGCGGTCGTGCCGGCATCTCGGGCCACCTGTTTGGCATGCTTGGCCAGGCTGGCGTGAGCGTGCGTATGATTTCGCAGAGCTGCGACGAGATCAATATCATCATCGGTGTGGAGGAGAAGGACTTTGATCTGGCGATTCAGACCATTTACCGCGCCTTCTCCGACGAGAACGGCATTGTGAAGGTCTCCGATCTGGAGGCTCCCGCGCCGGTCGATCCCGCTCTGGTCGCGCTCCACAAGTAGCTGCTATCCCAGTAGATTTTTGGACTTGCCTCAAAAATCTATGGCGGGGCGTTTCGTTTCGGTTTCGTTTCGACGGGGCGGGTTTCGTGCCCGCCCCGTTCTTGTATACACTGGCAACAATAATCGGCCTGCTTGGCGTGCGGGCAAAAGCCACAACCTTTAAAGGGGGAAGCATGAAACAGTACACGGTTGCTATTTTGGGCGCGACGGGAGCCGTGGGCACCCAGATGCTCGAGTGCCTCAACGAGCAGGAGTTCCCGGTCGGCAAGCTCAAGCTGTTGGCAAGTGCACGCTCTGCGGGCAAAACCGTCGAGTTCCGCGGCGAGCAGATCGTGATCGAAGAGGCTTGCCCCGAGGCCTTTGAGGGCTGCGACATTGTGCTCGGAGCCGCCGGCGACGATATCGCGAAGGAACTGCTGCCCGAGGCCGTCAAGCGCGGCGCCGTCGTGGTCGACAACAGCCATGCCTTCCGCATGGATCCCGAGGTGCCGCTGGTTGTGCCCGAGATCAATGCCGACGACATCAAGTGGCACCGCGGCCTTATCGCCAATCCCAACTGTGCGACCATCATCGGCCTGGTTCCCACGTGGCCGCTGCATCAGCTCGCCGGCGTGAAGCGCATGATCGTCTCGACGTATCAGGCGGCTTCGGGTGCCGGCGCTCCCGGCATGGCCGAGCTCGAGGCTCAGCTGGCCGCCCTGGGCCGTGGCGAGGAGATTCCCGAGCCGCGCGCATTTGCCGCCCAGCTCGCGAGCAACCTGATTCCGCAGATTGGCGGTGTCAAGGAGGAAGGCTTTACCTCCGAGGAGATGAAGCTGCAAA
>CABQMC010000131.1 GCA_902465115.1 uncultured Collinsella sp. | reverse complement strand
TGTGAGGCGTGCAAGGGCGACGGGCAGATCAAGATCGAGATGCACTTCCTTCCCGATATCTACGTTCCCTGCGAAGTTTGCGGCGGTAAACGCTACAACCGCGAGACACTCGAGGTCACCTACCGTGGCAAGACCATCTCGGACGTGCTCGACATGAGCGTCACCGAGGCGCTGGCCTTCTTTGGGAATATCCCGCAGATTAAGCGCAAGCTCCAGACGCTGTACGATGTAGGCTTAGGCTACGTGAGCCTGGGCCAGCCCGCCACGACGCTCTCGGGCGGCGAGGCGCAGCGTGTGAAGCTCGCCAAGGAGCTTCATCGACGCCAGACGGGCAAGACGTTCTATATTTTGGACGAGCCGACGACCGGCCTTCATTTTGAGGACGTCCGCCAGCTGCTCGATGTGCTGCAGCGCTTGGTCGATGCGGGCAACACGGTGCTGGTGATTGAGCACAACCTTGATGTCATCAAGGTTGCCGACCGCCTGATCGATATGGGTCCCGAAGGCGGTAACGGCGGCGGAACCGTCGTGGTTTCGGGCACACCGGAGCAGGTTGCGGACTGTCCGCAGAGTTATACGGGCAAGTTTTTGGCGCCGTTGCTCAGGCGTGACCGGGAGCGTCAGGCTCAACTTGATGCTTAATAAATAGGCGATTCAGTTTATGGGCGCCATCGACTCCTTGTGATTCGATGGCGCTTGCTGTGCCGAAGTGACGTATGCAGTCGAATTGGACATATACTTAATCCTTGCGTCCGAATGCGAGGGAAAGGATATGTCATGGCAAAGGCAGTAAAGACGCCAAAAACCAATGCGATGCGCGAGCTGGAAAGCGCCGGCATTTCCTATGTTCTACATACGTACGAAGACGATGGTGATGAGTCGGTGGGCCTGGGGGTCGCGATTTCGGAGCAGCTTGGCGAGGAGCCCGGTCAAGGATTTAAGACCTTGGTCTGCGTGACGCCGTCCAACGACTATGTCGTGTGCTGCATCCCTGTTGCCGATGAGCTCGATCTAAAGTCCGCCGCGCGTGCCGCGGGGGAGAAGTCCTTGGTCATGATGCATGTGAAGGATTTGCTTGCGGCGACTGGCTACGTTCGCGGCGGCTGCAGCCCGGTCGGTATGAAAAAACGCTACCGGACGCTCATTGATGAGACGTGTGTCCTTTGGGATACCATTTTTATTTCGGGAGGCAAACGTGGTTATCAGCTCGAGCTTGCCCCCGATGATTTAATTGCATTTTGCGGGGCGACGGTTGCCGCGATTACGAGAGAGGACTGAGCGATGCCGCAGGAAGAATTGAAGCGCGGAGCTCATTTTGCAAAAGAATCTGCGCCTCAGACACCCTCATCCGAAGCTTCTTCGTCGCGAGATGACACTGACGACATGGGCTCGTCGGACTACTCCACGGTTGGTCGTTCCGCCGGGCTTATGACCATCCTGACTATCGTGTCTCGCGTCACCGGTTTTATCCGCACGTGGGCAATGGCGGCCGCTATCGGCATGTCGCTACTCTCGTCCTCCTATCAGGTCGCCAACAACCTGCCCAATATGCTCTACGAACTCGTGATGGGTGGCATGCTCGTGACGGCGTTTTTGCCCGTGTACATGGGCGTGAGGCGTGAGCAGGGTCGCGAGGCCTCGAACGAGTACGTGGGCAACCTGCTCGGCATTCTGCTTTTGGTGCTGGGTGGCATTTCGTTGCTGGGGACCGTGTTCGCCCCGGGCTTTATCTGGACGCAATCGTTCCTTTCGGGTGACGGCGGCAGCATGGATACCGCTGCGTTCATGTTCCGTTTCTTTGCCATCCAGATTCTGTTTTATGGTTTGGGCTCGGTGTTCTCGGGCGTTCTCAACGCACACCGCGACTACTTCTGGTCGACGTTTGCCCCGGTCCTCAACAATGTGATCGTCATTGCGAGCTTTATGGGTTTTGCGCCCGTGTCCGCACAGTTTGGCGAACGTGCCGGCATCATCTTGATTGCGGCCGGTACGACCCTCGGTGTCTTTGTTCAGATGGCATGTCAGATCCCCGCGCTTGGCAAGCACGGCGTGCATCCCCATATCCATATCGACTTTAAGGACCCCGCACTGCGCCAGACGATTGCGCTCGGTATCCCGACGCTGCTCGCCACGGTGTGCATGTTTGTCTCGACTTCTATCACCAACGCTGCCGCGCTGGTGGTCCAGCCCGAGACTGGTCCTTCCGTCATCGCCTATGCGCGCCTGTGGTACACGCTGCCCTACGCGCTGATTGCCGCCTCGCTTTCGACGGCGCTCTATACCGAGCTCTCTCACGACGCACAGGAGAAGGATTACGACAGCGTTCGCACGGGCATTTCGCGTGGCGTCGCCCAGATGCTGTTCTTCCTGATTCCGTTCGCGCTGTACCTGATTGTCTTCGCACGTCCGCTCAACATGATCTACTGTGCTGGCAAGTTCGATGAATCCGGCGTGACGCTGGTGTCCGAGTACCTTGTCTACCTGGCGCTCTCGCTGCCGCTCTACGGCGTGGTCGTGTTGATGCAGAAGAGCTTCTCTGCCTTGCTCGACATGAAGCCCTATAGCCGCTATTGCCTGTATTCCGCCATCGGCCAGGCCGGCTCGGTTCTGCTGTTTGGCGTTGTGCTGGGCTTCGGTATGCCGGCAATCGCGCTTTCGTATGTCGTCGACTACGTGATCTTGGTCGGTTGTTCACTGTGGTGGCTGCGTCGTCGTCTGCGTGGCCTTCAGGTCAAATCTATCCTGCATGGCGGTTTCTTTGGCCTTTTGCTCGGCGGCCTGGGTGCTGCCGCAGGCGCCGGCGTCATGTGGGCGCTTGAACACTTTGTCGGGGCACTTGGCGGCTCGATTCTGATTACTCTTGGCTACGTTTGCGTTGCGGGTGTCGTCTCGCTTGCTGTTACCTTTGGCCTTGCCGTTGTCCTTAAGATGCCCGAGGTCTCGGCGCTGCTTCGTCGCAAGTAGGTGCGTGTGGCCGGTCACGACAACATTCCAACACTCGCCGAGCAGGTTTCGCGCGTTCCCACGCAGCCCGGATGCTACCTTTGGAAAGATGCCAAGGGCGATGTCATCTACGTTGGCAAGGCGAAAAACCTGCGTTCCCGTATGCGCCAGTACGTGACGCTGCAGGATGAGCGCCAAAAAATACCGCTCATGATGCAATTGGTTGCGAGCTTTGACTACATCGTTGTCGAAACCGAGCATGAGGCGCTTGTACTTGAGCGCAACCTGATCGGCCAGTACCATCCGTACTTTAACGTCGACCTCAAGGATGACAAGAGCTACCCCTTTATCGCCATTACAAAGGGCGACCTGTATCCCGCTATCAAATACACGCGTGAGCGTCATAAGCCGGGAACGCGCTATTTTGGACCCTATACCGATAGCCGTGCGGCACGTGAGACGATAGATACGCTGCGCAAGGTTATCCCCATCTGCTCTGCATCCTGTGCGGAGTGGCGTCGTTGTCGCCGTATCATCGAGTCCCACAAGGGCGAGGAAGACATCGTCAATATGATTTGCGCACAAAACGGGCGTCCCTGCTTCGACTACCATGTCGGGCGCGGGCCGGGCGCGTGTGTCGGCGCGATTTCCCCGGCAGACTATGCCAAGAACGTCAAGCGTGTCGAGCGCTTTTTGTCGGGCCATCGCAAGGATGTCGTCGACGAGCTGACTTCCGAGATGGCGGATGCCGCCGAGGCACTCGATTTTGAGCGCGCGGCACGCGTCAAGCGTCGTTTGGAGGTCATCAGGGGTCTGGACGACCGTCAGCAAGTCGTTTTTCCCTCCAGTGTCGATATCGATGTCATCGGTTTCTATCGCGAGGAGACCATCTCCGCCGCTTGCGTCTTTGTCGTGCGTGAGGGTCGAACGGTTCGAACCTGCGAGTTTATTCTCGATAAGGGTTTGGATGTCGACGAAGAGGAACTTCAATCGGGCTTTCTTAAGCGCTATTACGACGAGACGGCTGATATTCCAGCTGAGATAAACCTCTCTGTCGAGCTTGAGGATGCGGAGGCGCTGGGGGAGTGGCTTGCAGGCAAGCGCGAGCGTTCCTGCCATCTCCATAGGCCGCAGCGTGGCGAAAAGCACCGTTTGCTCGATATGGCATCCAAAAATGCGCGCCATGCCCTCATGCGCTACATGATGCGAACGGGGTACGCTGACGACCGCACCAATCAAGCGCTCCTGGAGCTCGAAAGCGCGCTGGCGCTGCCGGCGCCGCCGATGCGTATCGAGTGCTTCGATATCTCGACGCTGCATGGAACCTTTACCGTCGCCTCGATGGTGGTGTTTACCAACGGACGCGCCGACAAGAGCCAGTACCGTCGTTTTAAAATTCAGGCCGAATTGGACGAGGCAAACGACTTCGTGTCGATGTCCGAGGTTTTGGGACGACGCTATGCTCCCGAGCGCATGGTCGACGAGCGCTTTGGCTCGCGCCCCGATTTGCTCGTTGTCGATGGCGGTAAGCCGCAATTGACCGCTGCGATCAAGCAACTTGAGGCTCTTGGGCTCGATATACCGGTTTGTGGCTTGGCGAAGGCCGATGAGGAAGTTTTCGTGCCTTGGGACGAGACTCCCGTCGTGCTGCCGACCGGGTCTGCTTCGCTCTATCTAATTAAACAGGTTCGCGATGAATCGCACCGTTTTGCCATCACGTTCCATCGCGAGTTGCGCGATAAAGCCATGACGGTTTCGGTACTCGATGACGTTCCAGGCGTGGGACCCACCAGAAAACGTGCCCTTATGCGCCATTTTGGCTCGATGAAGCGTTTGCGCGCGGCGAGCGAGCAAGAGATCGCGGAAGTTCGCGGCATACCTGCCGATGTTGCCAAGGCGGTCCACGAGGCGCTCGTTGCATGGAATGCCGAGCGCGCCGAGGCGGCGGCTGGCCATTCCGATAGCTAAACACGAGCCTAAACTACTGATATACATGATTGCGTGATTTTCAACCATTTATTTCGCCATGATTG
>CABQMC010000130.1 GCA_902465115.1 uncultured Collinsella sp. | reverse complement strand
ACGAGGCCGGTCTGGCCCACGGCGAGGTCCGAGTGATCTCGAGCCCGCGACGCCTGACCGCACTCGTTGCCGACGTCGCCACCGCGACCGATGAGGTTCACGAGGTCAAGCGTGGCCCCGCGGCCAACATTGCCTTCGACGCTGACGGTAACGCCACCAAGGCCGCCCAGGGCTTTGCCCGCAAGTGCGGTGTGGCTGCCGAGGACCTGGTCCGTCGCGAGGACACCGACGGTCGCGAGTATGTGTTCGCCGAGAAGAATATTCCCTCCGCACCGGCTACGCCGATTCTGACCGCTCTGTGCGAGAAGACCATCGCCGGCTTGCAGTGGCCCAACTACCGCAGCCAGCGCTGGGGCCACGAGCACGCGACCTTTGTTCGTCCGGTTCGTTGGATCTGCTGCCTTTTGGGCGAGGATGTTGTGCCCGTGTCGTTTGCCGACGTGACGAGTGGCAACACCACGCGTGGTCATCGCGTACTTGGCCCTGGTGACCATGTGGTTGCCAGCCCCGCCGTCTACGAGCAGGTGCTCGAGGACGCCGGCGTGCTTTCTGCCGAGCGTCGTCGCGAGGCCATCCTTGCCGGTATCGCCGAGGTCGAGGCCGCTCGCCCCGGCTGTCATGTCGACACGCCCAAAAAGGTCTTTGAGGAGGTCATTAACCTCTGCGAGTGGCCGACGGTGCTCGTCGGTACCTTCGATGAGGAGTTCCTCAAGGTCCCGCACGAAATTATCTGCGAGTCCATGCTCACCAACCAGCGCTACTTCCCGATCTATGACGGCGAGGGCAAGCTCACGCGTGAGTTCGTGGTCGTCTCCAACAGCAAGCCCGAGAATGCCGAGCGCGTGATCGACGGCAACGAGCGCGTCGTGCGCGCCCGTCTGGACGACGCTAAGTTCTTCTATGAGGAGGACCTGAAGATCTCCCTCGACGAGTTCCGTGAGCGTCTGGCCAAGGTTGCCTTCCAGGAGAAGCTCGGTAGCGTGCTCGCCAAGTCCGAGCGCATCGAGCAGCTCGCACTCGCTATTGCCCGTGAGGCTCATCTGGGCGCCCATCTTGCCGCTGACGCTGCTCGCGCCGCGCACCTGTGCAAGGCCGACCTGGTGTCTAACGCCGTCGTTGAGTTCACGAGCCAGCAGGGCGTGATGGGCGGTTATTACGCGACCGCGATGGGGGAGAATGACGAGGTCGCCCATGCCATCCGCGATCACTATCGTCCCCGCTTTGCCGGTGACGAGTTGCCCGAGGGCACCGCTGGCTGCATCGTGGCCTGCGCCGACAAGCTCGATACCATCGCCGGTATCTTTGCCATCGGCGAGCCCCCGACTGGCTCTTCGGACCCCTACGCGCTGCGTCGCGCCGCCATCGGCATCATCAACATCCTGCGCGACCGCCTGCCGATCGACCCCACGTCGCTCATCGACTTCGCCCTCGAGCTCTATAGCGAGCAGGGCATTGAGTTCGACGCCGCCGAGGTCGCTCAGCAGGTTCGTGACTTCTTCCATGGCCGCCTGGTGAGCATGGCCCGCGACGAAAAGATCCCGGCCGATACCGTTGCCGCCGTCTCTGCGGTGCACATCATCGCCCCGTCCGTCTTCTTCGCCCGCTGCGCCGCCCTCGACGAGGCCCGCAAGAACGACGCCGAGACGTTCGACAACCTTGCGACCGCCTATGCTCGCGCTGCGCATATCTCCAAGCCTGAGCTGGGCGTGGAGTACGACCGCAGCCTGATGGGCGAGGTCGAGCTCGCGCTTGCCGATGCCTCCGAGGCCGCTCAGACCGCTGTAGATGCTGCCCTCGCTGCCGAGGATTACCCGGCCGCATTTGCTGCCCTCGCCGCCCTGCGCGCGCCCATCGACCGTTTCTTCGATGAGGTTATGGTCATGGACAAGGACGAGCAGCTCCGCGATAATCGCCTTAAGCTGCTCAACCGCTTCGAGGCCGTTTTCTCCGGCATTGCCAACATCGGTGAGCTTGCCCGCAAAAAGTAAGCCAGCTTGCGCATAAGCGCAAAAGGAGCCCCGCATGGATTGCCCGGTCACCGCTCGTCCCACCGTTATCGTTATCTCCGACTCGCTCGGTGATACCGCTTGTGAGGTGGTGCTTGCGGCGTCCGGGCAATTTGATGAAGGGGCTTTTCATCTCTTGCGCCTGCCCAAGGTGAACTCTGTGGAGCAGGTTAAATCGTTTGTGGGCCCGCGTGTCGATGCAGACCATCGCGATATTGCCGTGTTCCATACCATTGTCGATCCGGCGCTTCGCGCCCGCGTGCTCGATTACCTGGGTATGCTGCATATCCGCTCGGTCGACCTGATCGGCCCGACGCTCGCCGTGCTGTCGTCGCTCATTGGCGTGCCGCCCAAGGGCGTCGCGGGCGTGATTCACAAGACCGATGACCGCTATTTTCATCGTATCGAGGCCATGGAGTATTTCGTTGAGCACGATGATGGGCGCGGCTGCGACGATCTGTCGGTTGCCGATATCGTGCTGCTGGGCGTATCCCGTACGTCCAAGACGCCGCTGTCGATGTATCTGGCCTATCAAGGCTACAAGGTTGCCAATGTTCCTTTGGCCCATGGCATGGAGCCGCCGAAGTCAATTTACGAGGTCGACCCGATGCGCCTGTTCGGCCTGGTTTCAACCGTCGACGTTATTTCTGAGATTCGCGATAGCCGCTTAGGCGATGATTACGCGCGCGCCGTCGCCGGCTCCTATGCCGAGCCTGAGAGTGTGCGCAGCGAGCTCGAGGAAGCCCGTGCCCTCATGAAGCGCCTGGGCTGCTTTGTGGTGCGTACCGACGGCAAGGCCATCGAGGAAAGCGCTGCCGAGATCATCAGCCACTTGGAGGAAATCCAAGAAGCCCGCGCCCGCCGCGCCGCCCGCCGTACCTAATAGTAGTGGCATTTTGATAAAGCGATTTAGCAAAAACATCGCACTTGACCTGCTTTTTATTGCAGTGGTATCTTCATAAGGTAACCACCTTTACCTACCGTTTACCGCCAGTTTTAGCACGTTTACCAAACCGCGCATCCTCTGCTTAAGCCCGCTCAATGCCCGCCGTATAGTACCCTCACGGCTCGCATCCGGCGGGTCGATTCGTTACCACGGTCGTGCGCGAGAGCGCATGGAAGGGGAAGTATCGTGAGCGATTGCAAGAGGGTTTACCGTTTTGGAACCGACGCCCAGGGCACCTGTGTCACTGAGGGCGACAAGTCCATGAACTTCGTGCTTGGCGGCAAGGGCGCAAACCTTGCCGAGATGAGCCGCATCGGCCTGCCGGTTCCCGGTGGCTTTACCATTACCTGCCAGACCTGTGTCGAGTACTCCGGCGCCGGCAACGTGTGGCCCGAAGGCGCACTCGATGAGATCGTTGCCGCCGAGGCCGACCTCGAGGCCCGCTGCGGCAAAAAGCTCGGCGACGCCTCCGATCCGCTGCTCGTGTCGGTTCGCTCGGGAGCTCCATTTTCCATGCCCGGCATGATGGACACGGTCCTCAACTTGGGCCTCAACGACGACTCCGTTCAGGGTCTCATTGCCCAGACGCATAATCCACGTTTTGCCTGGGATAGCTACCGCCGCTTTATCCAAATGTTCTCCAACGTCGTTATGGGTGTTGACGCCGACTTGTTCGAGAATGCCCTGACCCAGGCCCGCCTGGTCGCCGGCGTTCGCGTCGACTCCGAGCTTTCGGCTGAGGACCTGCAGGAGCTCGTCGAGACTTTTAAGGGCATTTTCTCCGACAACGTCGAGGCCACCCTGTACCCCGAGCTCGAGGTCGCGGACGGCAAGCCCGTCTTCCCACACGACCCGGAACTCCAGCTGCGCCTCGCCATCCAAGCCGTCTTTGGCAGCTGGATGAACGAGCGTGCCCGCATCTACCGCAAGCAGCATGGCATTTCCGACGACCTCGGCACCGCCGTCAACGTGCAGGCCATGGCCTTTGGCAACAAGGGCGATACCTCTGCGACCGGCGTCGCCTTTACGCGCAACCCGGCCGACGGCACCAAGGAGTTCTACGGTGACTTTTTGGTTAACGCCCAGGGTGAGGACGTTGTCGCCGGCATCCGCAACACCGAGCCCATTGCCGACCTCAAGGCCACCCCGGGCCTCGAGTCTGCAGGTGAGGAGCTCGAGCGCGTGTTCCTGACGCTCGAGGACCATTACCGCGATATGTGCGATATCGAGTTCACCATCGAGCAGGGCAAGCTCTGGATGCTCCAGACCCGCGTGGGCAAGCGCACCGCCACCGCCGCCCTGCGCATTGCCATCGAGATGGTTGAGGAGGGCCTCATCACCCGCGAGGAGGCTGTGGGCCGCATCGATCCCGCGCAGCTCGACCAGCTCCTGCATCCGCAGTTCGATGCCTCCAAAAAGTACGAGGCCCTGGCCAGCGGTCTAAACGCCAGCCCTGGTGCAGCCGTGGGCGAGATCGTGTTTTCGAGCGACGATGCCGTCGCGCGCGCCAACGAGGGCCACAATGTCATTCTGGTTCGCTGGGAGACCAACCCCGACGACCTGAAGGGCATGGTCGCCGCCGAGGGTATCTTGACGAGCCATGGTGGCAAGACGAGCCATGCCGCCGTTATCGCTCGCGGTATGGGTACGCCCTGCGTCTGCGGCGTCGAGCGCTTCCACATCGACGCCGCCGAGAAGGTCGTGCGCATCGAGGGCAGCGACCGCGTGCTGCATGAGGGCGATGTCATCTCCATCGACGGCACACAGGGTATCGTCGTCGACGGCGCCGTCGATCTGGTTTCGGCCGAGCTCACCGGCGACCTGGACACCATCCTGTCCTGGGCCGACGAGATTCGCCTGGACGAGACCGTCGGCCACGCCAACCATGTGCGCGTCAACGCCGACAACCCCGAGGATGCCGCGCTCGCGCTCGAGTTTGGCGCCGAGGCCATCGGCCTGTGCCGCACCGAGCACATGTTCCTGGGCGATCGCAAGAACATCATCCAGAGCTTCATCCTGTCCGATGACGAGGCCGTGAAGC
>CABQMC010000129.1 GCA_902465115.1 uncultured Collinsella sp. | reverse complement strand
CCGCCACACCAAGGATGATTGGGGCTACCGCAATAAAATCGAACTCGAGCCGACCGTTGTAAACGGCCGCGTGCGTCTTGGCATGCACGGTGTCGATCCTCGCAAGATCGTGACCGTCGATTCGTGCCCGTTGTTCGACAAACGCTTCCCCAAGGCGCTCAAATCGGTCGTCGGCGCACTCAACTATCTAAGCGGCAGCCATGACTTGGGGCTCGAACGCGTGGGCATTCGCGCATCGCGCCGCACCAAGGCACTCGAGGTCGCACTCTGGACGCCCACAGGCTCTTTTCCGCGCTCGCAGGTCTCCCGCGTGTTGGCGGACGCCGCTCATCCCACGAGCATCGTGCGCGTGATGAGCAAGGGCGAAAAGAAGGCCCGCCGTGTCTCCAAGGTCGAAATGCTCGCCGGAGAGGGCTCATGGACCGAGAATATCGCCGAGGGTCAGATGCGCTTGTCTGCCCCGTCTTTTTTCCAGGTCAACACCAAGGGTGCCGAGATTTTGATCGAGCTTGTCATGGAAGCGCTCGACCCGCAGGAAGACGAGCTTGCCGTGGACCTGTACTGCGGTGCCGGCACCTTTACCCTGCCGCTCGCCCGCCGCTGCGACTTTGTCGCCGCCGTCGAGGCCTACGGCCCCGCCGTGCGCGACCTGCGCCGTAACCTGGAGATCAACAAGCTTGATAACGTCGACGTCATTGGCGGAGACGCGGTGCGCGAGTTCCCCGACCAGGATGCCGACGTCTTGGTGGTCGACCCGCCGCGCGCAGGCCTCGCCCCCGAAGCGATCGACCTTATCGCCAGCACGAGTGCCCACGATGTCGCCTACGTGAGCTGCGACCCGGCCACCCTGGCGCGCGATCTCAAACGCTTTGTCGAAGAAGGCACCTTCTCCCCCGTAAAGATCACGCCAGTCGACCTGTTCCCACAAACCTTCCACTGCGAGACCGTCGTCCACCTTAGGCGCAACTAGCCACTTAATCATTGCTCAGAAAAATCATTGGGAAATCGAGCGTGGCAAGCGGAGGTCTTCGGGGTATAAGACGGCTAATTGTATGCCGCCTATGAAAGGAACCCTCATGCCCAGCGTTGCCGTTCTCGCCGCCGATGGCTTTGAAACTATTGAATGCTTGACCATGGTCGATGTCATGCGTCGCGGCGGCGTGCGTGCCACGCTCGTCTCGATTATGCCCACGCGTGAGGTCGTAAGCTCGCTGCAGATCCCCGTGACCTGCGATGCGCTCTTTGATGAGATCAACTTTGACGAGTACGACTGCGTCGTGCTGCCCGGCGGCCTGCCCGGTGCCACCAACCTGCGCGCCGATCAGCGTGTCTGCGACGTGGTCTGCGAGTTCGCCGCGACCAAGCACGTCGCCGCCATCTGCGCCGCCCCGTTTATCCTGGGCGAGCTCGACCTACTCGAGGGGCGCCACGCCACGTGCTTCCCTGGCTTTGAGAAAAGCTTCCCCGAAGGCGCCTATACTGGCGAGAAGGTCACGCAAGACGGCAACATCATCACTGCCAGCGGCATGGCACAGTCACTCCCCTTTGCATTGGAGCTGCTGCGCACGCTCGCTGGCGACAAGGCCGTCGAGAAGGTCGCCGAGGGCATCCAACTATGATTTTGGCTTCGCAATCGCCGCGCCGCATAGAGCTGATGCGCGAGGCAGGCTACAACATTCGCGTGATTCCCGCGGATATCGACGAAACGCCCTTTGATGGCGAGGCCCCGCTCACGCTTGTCGAGCGCTTGGCACGCGCCAAGGCGGCTGCCGTTGCTGCCGAGTATGCCGAGCCCAAAGAACTGACGGTCGCGGCCGACACCATCGTCACCTTCGACGGCAAGATTTTGGGCAAGCCGGCAACCGAGGGCGAGGCGCGCACCATGCTCCGTGAGCTTTCGGGCCGCACGCACCAGGTCGCAACCGGCGTCTGCATCGTTAAGGCAGGCGATACGGCCGCCCCGCATGCCGCCGAGAGCCTGTCGTTTGTCGATGTGACCGACGTGACATTCTACGAGCTCACCGACGAGCAGATCGAGCACTACGTTGCCTCGGGTGAGCCCATGGATAAGGCAGGCGCCTACGGCATCCAGGGCACAGGCGGCCGCATGCTCGTGCACGATATTTCGGGCGACTTCTATAACGTAGTGGGCCTACCCATCGCCCGCGTCGCGCGCGCGATTCAAAAACTCTCGTAATTGCATCTGGCGCTGGGTATTCCCCAGCGCCTACAATTTTGGCGTACCGTACGGATCCCGACCGGGCACAAGGCGCGGCGGAAAACCGATAGGAGTTAAACATGGATACACTGCTCGAGGCCATTGACGTCTGCGATGTCGATGGCTTTTGCTATGGCAACTATACGGACGAGGAGGCCGGCACCGGTTGCACCGTAATCGTTGCGCCCGAGGGTGCCACCGGCGGCGTTGACGTTCGCGGCGGTGCTCCAGCATCGCGCGAAACCGACCTGCTGCGACCCGAGAACACCGTCGACAAGGTCCACGCCGTCTGCCTTTCGGGCGGATCGGCCTTTGGCCTCGAGGCTGCAAGCGGCGTGGCCCGCGAGCTTGAGAGCCGCGGCATCGGCCTTCCCGTCGGCCCCACGCAGGTGCCTATCGTGTGCTCGAGCTGTATCTTCGACCTCGCCTTTGGTAACCCCACCGTTCGCCCCGACATTGAGGCCGGCATCGCCGCCGTGCGCGAAGCACTCGACAACACCCCCACCAAGCTCGAACAGGGCAACGTGGGCGCCGGCACGGGCGCTACCGTGGGTAAGCTCATGGGCCCCGCTACCTGCATGAAGGCCGGCCTTGGCGCTGCCGCTTTGGCTCTCGGCCCCATCAAGGTGGGCGCCGTGGTCTCGGTCAACGCCTGCGGCAACGTTGTCGACCCCTTCACCGGCGAGTGGGTTGCCGGTATGCGCGCCGCAGCCGATAGTGACCAAATCGTCGACATGGAACTCGCAGCCTTTGCCGCCGCCGGATCCATGCAGATGCCGCTCGACCGCACCAACACCACCATCAGCTGCATCGTCACCAACGTGGAACTCACTAAGGCACAAGCCACCAAGGTCTCCCAGATGGCCGCAGACGCCTACGCACATGCCATCCGTCCCACGCACACCACCAACGACGGCGACACCATCTACACCCTCGCCAGCGGCAAACTAGGCGCCCAGGCAAGCGCCGCCGTTCCCCTAGACCTACTGGGCATGCTCGCCGTAAGGGCCCTGGAAACCGCCATCGTAAACGGAGCCAAAACCGCCAAAACCTCCCACGGCACCCCCGGCGCCGCGAAGTAGCCTAACCTGACCGGTTGCCCGGTGGGGCTTGGTTATGTTTGCTGCTCTACAGTCCTGGCTCGCACGAAGAACACATTAAGTGCTCTTCGGCTCGTGCGGAACTCGCGACAAACATAACCAAGCCCCACCGGGCAACCTACCAACCAAGCCTTTTCAGCCCAGGCCCCTGTGTACCGCGCGTCTAAGATCTTCAAATTCAGACAGCCTGACAATCGATTCTTATAGCAGAAGCCCCTTGGCCTTTAGTTTGATACAAGTTCCGCACGAGCCGGAAAGCACTTAATGTGCTTTCCGTGCGAGCAGGACTGTTCGCAGTAGCAAACTAAAGGCCAAGGGGCCCAGTCAACCTATCAGCAGCGATTACTCGGCAGCTAGTTGAATTTGAAGATCTTTGAGGCAAGACGGTATAGGCCGAGTGTGGTTTTGTCTCCCGCCCGTCCGCGCAGGTTGGTGAAGAACCCGACCACGCCGTAGCGGGCACGACGATACATGCGCTCGTCGTAGGCCTTCAAATCATTCCACAGCGTCTTCAAGCGCTCGTCGGCGCAATCTTCCTCGGAAAGCTTGGTGAGAACCGAGCAGATCGCCATCATCATGGTGAAGTAGCCCATCATGTACGAACGCAGGCGCGACGACTCAACATCGCTGTACAGGTGGTACGACTCCATCATGATACGCGTAACACGGAACTGCTGGTCCAGACGCTTGACCATCGTTGCCTCGTTGACGCTCTGGCCTTCGCGACCGATAAAGTAGCGATAGAGGTCGATGTCGGCGTAGTACATGGTCTTGCAACGCGGCAGCGGCACGTAGGCGTAGATGTTGTCCACATAGAACGTGTGCGGCGGCATGGGAAGGTTGGACTCGCGCAGCACATCCGTGCGATAGCACAGGCTGTGCATAAGTAGGTTCTGGTCCAGGCGGAAATGACCGATCTGATCCCAGGAAAAGATCTTTTTGCGTGGCAGGGCAAATTTGTAGCCAATAGCGGTATGCGTGCCCTCGTAAACCTTCTCGTACACGTAGTTCGAGATAAACAAGTCAACGCGCTGGTCGCGCTCTTCAAAGCCACGCAGAATCGACAGCATGGTCGAAAGGGCAGCGCCGTCAAGCCAGTCGTCCGAATCAACAACCTTGTAGTAGGTGCCCTGCGCCTCGCGCAGACCCGAAAGGACGGCAATACCGTGACCGCCGTTCTCCTGGTGCACCGCGCGGATGATTCCAGGATAACGGGCCTCCCACTCGTCGGCCTTGGCGGCCGTCTCGTCCTTGGAGCCGTCGTCCACCACGATAATCTCGATATCGGTGGCGTAATTGCTCCCCTCCAAGATGGAGGTAATGCAATGGTCCATGTCCTTGGCGGCGTTATACGAGGGAATACCGAATGTTATGACTTTATGCATGGCAGGCGATAATCTCATCCGAAAGATCGAGGGCGGAATTGGTCACAGCGTCCATATCGTAGTAACGATACTCGGCCAGACGACCCACCGGGTGGAAGTTCGTCAGGTTTTGGACGCGCTCAAGATAGCGCTCATAGAGCTCACGGTTCTCGGGCTCAAGAATGGCGTAGTACGGCGTCTCGTCCGAGTCGGGCGTATAGGCCTTGGAGTACTCCTTCATGATGGTGGTCTTGCCGGGCAGGACCTGACCGGTCATGTTCTTGAACTCGGTGATGCGCGTGTAGTCCTCGCTCGTGGTGTAGTTGACGGTGCCCACGGGCTGGAACTGGTCCATATCGAGCGTCTCGAACTTCATGTCGAGCGTGCGGTACGGTAGCGCGCCCAGATCGAGATTGAACAGCTCATCGAGCGGACCGGTGTAGACGATCTCGCCACC
>CABQMC010000128.1 GCA_902465115.1 uncultured Collinsella sp. | reverse complement strand
TCAACGAGACGGGCATGCTGCCGTTTGAAGAACAGATTCTTAACTACATCCGCGACACTGGCAATCATGTGCTCTACCGCGTCACGCCCATGTACAACGAAGAGGAACTCGTCTGTCGTGGCGTTCGTCTGGAAGCACAATCGATCGAGGACCACGGCAAGACCCTGTGCTTCCACGTGTACTGCTACAACCTGCAGCCACACGTGCAGATCGACTACGCCACCGGCCGCAACCAGGCATCCGGAGACTAGTGCCGACCGCACCGCCCGTAACCCAAAAATGATTCGTTTTCCTCCGTCCCCATGGGATCAAAAAAGGCCGCCCTGGATTACCCAGGGCGGCCTTTTCGTCAGCGTCCACATTGCAAGCAACGCCACACGCTACTTGGCGCGACCCTCCTCATAGCGCTCGACCAGCTTGGCCTGAACGTCATAGGGAACCTGCTCGTAGCCAGCGGGCTTCATGGTAAAGTCACCCGTGCCGCGCGTGATAGAGCGCAGGCGCGTCGAGTAATCCGTCAGCTCGGCGAGAGGTGCCTGGGCAATGACCACGGTGTCGCCGCGCTCATCGGTCTCCATGCCCGTCACGCGACCGCGCGATGCCGAGATGTCACCCATCACGGCGCCGGCGTAGCTCTCGGGGATAGTCACCGTGATTTCCTCGATGGGCTCCAGCACCACTGGGTCGGCATCGGCACATGCCTTGCGCAGGCCGATGCGAGCCGCCGCGCGGAACGCCATCTCGTTGGAGTCGACGCTGTGATACGAGCCGTCGTACACAGCCACGCGAATGCCCGTGAGCGGATAGCCGGCAATAATACCGTCCTTCATGGTCTCCTGGACACCCTTGTCCACGGCGGGGATGAGCGAGCGCGGGATGCGACCACCCACGACCTCGTCTACAAACTCATAGCCGTCGCTCGTGCCGTCGGGCCCAATGAGCGGCTCCACGCGCAGCCAGCAGTCGCCGTACTGACCGGCGCCGCCGGTCTGCTTCTTATGGCGGCCCTGGGCACTTGCCGTACGGCGAATGGTCTCGCGATACGGAATGCGGATCGGCACGCTCTTGGCAGCGACCTTGGTGCGGTCCTCCAGACGGTTGAGCAGCACCGAAACCTGCGCCTCACCAACGGCGGAGATAATGGTCTGGCCGGTCTCCTCGTCGCGGTCGATGCTCATAGTCGGATCGGCCTTACAGGCCTTCTCGATAAACGTATAGAGCTTCTCTTCGTCCCCGCGATTCTCGGCCTCGATGGCAATGCGGTACTGCGAGTTGGGGAACTTAAACGCCGCAGCCTCGACCTTGCCGGTAATCGAGAGCGTATCGCCCGTCTCGGCCGCCAGCTTGGGTGCCACGATGATGTCACCGGCATAAGCGTGGCCAACCTCGGTCATATCGCGGCCGCACATCACATACAGGTGGGCCAGACGATCGCTCTTGCGGGTACGCGCGTTGATCAGCTCAAGGCCCGGCTCAAGCGTGCCCGTCAGCACCTTGATAAAGCTGATGCGACCCTGCTGCGGATCGGCCAGCGTCTTAAACACAAACGCCACCGGACGGTCATCGTCACTCGAGATCTTAAGCGAATCGCCGTCGATAAGCGGCATCTCGCCGTAGTCGGTCGGCGCCGGGAAGTACGTCGCGATGTCGTCCATCAGCGAGTTGACGCCCTGCTCCTTAATGCAATCGCCCGCAAAGACCGGCACAAAGATGCGCTCGGCGATCGCCTTCGACAGCAGGCCTTCAAGCTCCTCCTGCGTCAGCGTCTCCTCGCCTTCCAAGTACTTCATCATCAGTTCATCGTCAGCCTCGGCCACCAGCTCGCACAGATGGTCATGGGCCTCCTCGGCCTGGGCACGATACTCCTCGGGAATCTCCGACTCAACGGCTTCGGTGCCGTTGCAATGGCGCGCCTTCATGCGCACCAGGTCGATGATGCCGTCAAAGTCCTCGCCCTCGCCCCAGGGAAGGGTCACGGCGCCCAGGCGCGTGCCAAAGCGCTCCTGCAGCAGGTCCATCGTGGTCGCAAAGCTGGCCTCGGAGCGCGACAGGCGGTTTACGAACACCGCACGCGCCAGGCGCAGGTCCTCGGCGGCATACCAGAGCTTAACCGTCGTAGGCTGCGGGCCGGCCTCAGCGTCGACCACAAACAGCGCCGTCTCGCAGACGCTCATCGCGGCAAAGGCGTCGCCGATAAAATCGGGGTAGCACGGGGCATCGAGCACATTGATGCGCGCGCCCTTCCAGTCGATCGGCGCGATGGTCGTCGAGATGGAAAACGCACGCTTGACCTCTTCGGGGTCATAGTCGAGCGTGGGCTTGGTGCCGTCGTGGCCGCCCAGGCGGGCGGTCTTGCCGGAAAGGTGGAGCATGGCCTCGGCGAGTGAAGTCTTGCCCACCCCGCCTTGGCCTACGAGCACCACGTTCCTTACGTTACCGGTCTTGGGAGCACCCATGATGACCTCCTTGCAGGGCCGCGCGCAATGCGCGACGCCAACGGGGAGAGTTCGCGGTCGGTGCCATCCCGGGAGCAGCATGGTCGGCAGCCGAGCCGACTCACCCTCCAAATGTCCTATGCCACCACCCTACCCTCACGGGCGGCTGTCCATGCATACCTTTCGGCGCACGTATGAATACAGGCGGCGAGAGGAAGAGACAAGCTTGTGAGGCGATTATTGAACCCCGTCGATGCAAACAAAAAGCCGCCACAGACCGTAAGACCTGAGGCGGCTTCGCCTCAATTAATAGTTGAGTAAATACCTGAGCCTATCCCTCGATACGGCTCAAGAACTCACGGGTGCGCTGCTCACGCGGATGGTCGATGACCTGCTCGGCAGGACCCTCCTCGACAATGCGGCCGCCATCCATAAAGACCACGCGGTCGGCAACATCGCGCGCAAACTGCATTGCGTGGGTCACAATCACCATCGTCATATTCTGCGCGGCAAGGTCTTTAATGACACGCAGCACCTCGGCCGTCAGCTCGGGATCGAGTGCCGAGGTCGGCTCGTCAAAGAACAGGATCTCCGGATCAAGCGCCAAGGCGCGGGCGATACTCACACGCTGTTGCTGACCGCCCGAAAGCTCACATGGCACCTTGTTCTCGTTGCCCGTAAGCCCCATCTGCGCGATCAACTCGCGCGCACGAGCTTCCGCCTGCTCGCGCGGGCGCTTAAGCACGCGGATCGGCGCGTCGATGATGTTTTTCATCACGGTATAGTGCGGGAACAGGTTGTAATTTTGGAACACCAGGCCGAATCGCGAGCGCGCCTGCTTGGGCACATCGCCCTTCGCATAGACCGCGCCCGAACCCGCATCCGTCGCAACGGCAAGGTCGCCAAACGAAAGCGAGCCGCCGTCGAGTGTCTCGAGCAGCGTGGCACACCGCAGCAGCGTGGACTTACCGCCACCCGAAGGTCCGATAATCGCCACGACCTCGCCACGCTTCACCTCAAGCGAGATATCCTTGAGCACCTCATTGCCGCCAAACGCCTTGCGCGCGTTCGCTATATTCATTACCGAATTAATCATGGTAGTAATCCAATTTTTTCTCGGCGGCGCCCAGCAGCATCTCGACGACGAAATTAAAGACCCAGTAAATCAGCGCCGCGATCGCAAACGGCACCATGCTCACCTGCGAGGCGACCAGCGCCTTGGCCGTCGAGAACATCTCACCCACGCCAATGGCAAACGCCAGCGACGTGTCCTTGACCAGCGTGATGATCTCGTTGCCCATCGCCGGCAGAATACGCTTGGCGACCTGCGGCATCACGATATACAGAAACGTCTGCATGCGCGAATAGCCCAGCACCTCCGCTGCCTCGTATTGACCGCGCGGAATGGACTGCAGGCCCGAGCGATAGATCTCGGCAAAGTAACCGGCGTAGTTGATGATAAACGCCACGACGCACGCCGTCCACTTGGAATCGGGCGTGAGCGAAATGCCGAACACGTAGTACGGGGCAAAGTAGATGGCAAACATCTGCAGCATGAGCGGCGTACCGCGCATGACCGAAATGTAGATGCGCGCAATCCAGCGAAGCGGCGCGATTTTGCTCATGCGCATAAACGCCACGGGAATTCCCAGCGGAATCGACCCGAGCAACGTCAGCACAAACAGCTGCAAACTGACCAAGAATCCCTGGCCAAGCATCTGCATCATGACTTGGATAGACATTACTTGAGCACCCAATTATCGAAAGATAGACCATAGCTTGCGTACTTGTCGCACAGGTCCTTGACCGTGCCGTCCTCGTAGAGTGCCTTGAGCGACTCGGTCGCGGCGTCGGCCGACTTGGTGTCGCCCTTCTTAAAGCCGACGGCGTAGTGCTCGCTGGACAGCGGCTTGTCGAGCTGCGTGTAGGCATCGGGCTTGGCGGCAAGCTGATACTGGGCAATCGAAAGGTCGCAAGCCACGGCATCGACCGCGCCGCTCTCGAGCTGCATAAAGGCCGTGTTGTACTCGCCGATCGTGTCGAGCGTGGCAAACGTCGCGGCCAGATCCTTCTGGTCACCCTCGAGCACATCCTGCGCAGCGGAATCGGTCTGGGTAATCACGGTCTTGCCGGCAAGATCGTCCCAGCTCTTGATACCCGCATCCTTCTTGACCACCAGCACCTGCTCGTTGAGCATGTACGGCTCGGAGAACGTGTAGTCGTCCTCGCGACCCTCCATGGTAAAGCCGTTCCAGATGCAGTTGATGGCGCCGGAGTTGAGCAGCGTGTCCTTGGCATCCCAATCGATGGCCTCGTATTTGACCTCCCAGCCCTGCTTATCGGCAACAGCCTTGGCCAGATCGAGATCAAAGCCGGTGTACTCGCCATCGTCGCCCACAAAGCCGTACGGAGGATAGGACTTATCAAAGCCCACCACGAGCTTCTTGGACTCCGCAGCGCCCTTCACATCCTTGGCCGCGGCTGATCCAGCAGCAGAGCCCTTATCGGCACCGCCGCCGCAGCCTACCAGGCCAAGGCCAAGCACCGTGGCAAGCGAACCGGCTAGACCAACAAACTGACGACGAGACATATCGGTATTCATGGTATTCCCCCTTGATGGCACTTTAGTTAGGTAAAGTGAGTCATGTAACGTTCAGAATCATACACTTTACCTTGATAGAGTACAAGGGAGGGTTTGCCCGGCGTGGGCGGGAAGCGGCGCGTAATTAAGTTTCCTGC
>CABQMC010000127.1 GCA_902465115.1 uncultured Collinsella sp. | reverse complement strand
CCCCGCCGCTCCGGCAGAGAAAAAGGCCCCGTCCAAGAAGACGTCCGTCCGCAAGGCCACAGCAACCCGCAAACGTCGCTAGCCCACAGACTATTCAGAACCTAATCAAACCCTAAGCAAGGGGCGCTCCAACCGGGCGCCCCTTCTCTGTAGGTAGTGGTAAAACGATTTTCTAGGACAACCGTTCGCCGATGGTAAACGGATGTTGTTTATACACCCCGTGTACAACAGATATACTTGCATTCTGTGCGTAAAGCCCATGGCCCGCAGGCCATGATTCTATTGAACTGGACCGTACTATGAGATTGATTCACAACAGCCGTCTGCCGCAGTTTCGTACTCCGTTTGGCGCTGTGACCACTGGAACTTCCGTTTCCCTCTCGGTGATTTTGGAGGATGCCGACCCCAACCAGGCAACGCTTACGCTGCGCACCTGGGTCGATGAAATCGGTGAGTCTCGGTATCCCATGACACATGAGGGCGACGGCATATTTACTGTAGAGCTTGAGTGCACCGAACCCTGTCTTATCTGGTACAGCTTTATCTGCAATATCGAGGGCCAGCCCGAGGTTCGCCTGGGCGCACCGCAGGGCCGCACCGGCGGCGAGGGCGTAACCTACGACTACGCCGAGGTGCCGTCGTTCCAGGTCACCGTCTACAAGCACCGCGAAGTTCGACCCGAGTGGTACGAGCGCGGTATGGTCTACCAGATCTTCCCCGATCGCTATGCCCGCGACGAGCACTGGCGCGAGCGCACGCTGGCCGAGGTCGAAAAACCGCGTAAGGGCATTCAGCGCCGCATGGTCGAGGACTGGAACGAGCCGCCTGTGTACGAGCGCGCCGAGGACGGTTCCATCAAGACCTGGGACTTCTACGGCGGCTCGCTCAAGGGCATCCAGGAAGACCTGCCCCGCATCGCCGAGCTTGGCTTTACGGCCATCTACCTCAACCCCATTTTTGAGGCCGCGAGCAACCACCGCTACGACACCGCCGATTACACCAAGATCGATCCGATTCTGGGCACCGAGCAGGACTTTACTGAGCTGTGCGAGGCAGCCGAGAAGCTGGGCATTTCCATCATTCTGGACGGCGTGTTCAACCACACGGGCGACGATTCGATCTACTTCAACCGCTACGGCAACTACCCCGGAGTGGGCGCATGGCAAAGCGAAGATTCGCCGTGGCGCGATGCGTTTTATTTCCACGAGGACGGCTCGTACGACTGTTGGTGGGGCGTGGGCAATATGCCCGCCATCAATGAGAGCTCCGAACTGGTACGCGAGCGGCTCCTGGGCAAGGACGGCGTCATTCGTAAATGGCTGCGCGCTGGTGCCCATGGTTGGCGCCTAGATGTGGCCGACGAGCTTTCGGACGATTTCCTGACCGAGATCAAGAAGGCCGTACTTGCCGAAAAGCCCGACGCACTGTTGCTCGGCGAGGTCTGGGAAGACGCCTCCAACAAGATAAGCTACGGCCATCTGCGTCGCTATCTGCAAGGCTCCGAGCTCGACTCGGCCATGGATTACCCCTTCCGCGACATGGTCATCGGCTTTTTGATGGGCTACAAAAACGCCTACCAAGCTGCCGAGGATATCGAGACCCTGCGCGAGAACTACCCGCGCGAGGCATTATCCTGCGCGCTCAATCTGCTGTCGAGCCACGACCGCCCGCGCATTATCTCGGTGCTCGGCGGTGGCCCCGACGAGTCGCAGCTGCCCGAGAGTGAGCGCAGCAAATGGCGCCTGGACGAGAACTCCATGGGCCTGGCCAAGAGCCGCTTTTGGCTGGCGACGCTCATGCAGATGACGTTCCCGGGCGTTCCCTCAATCTATTACGGTGACGAGTACGGCTTGGAAGGTCTCACCGATCCGGGCAATCGCCGCACCATGCCGACCAAGGAAAACCTGCACGACTTCGATACGTTCGCGATCGTCAAGAATGCCTCGGCCGTGCGCCGCGCGCTGCCGTTTATGATCGATGGCGAGATCAAGGCCTTCGCGCTCAATGACGAGGTACTCGCTTATACGCGCACCGGTAAAGACGGCGAGTCCGCGACCGTTATCATCAACCGCAGCCTCCGCAATTCACACCGCGTGACGATTCCGGCGCTCGGCGAATGCGCGAGCGATGTGATTAGCGGTCACGAGTGCGAGATCCACAACGGCACGGTCACGCTCGACCTGTACCCGCTGGGTTCGTCGATCATCTATCACCACGCCGAGCAACGCCTGCAGGAGCCGCTCGATCACGGTGCGGGTGTTGTGTGCCATATCACATCGGTGCCGACCGACGGCGGCAAGTCCGGTACGATCGGCGCGCCCACGCGTCGCTTTATCGACCATCTGGCCGCCATGGGCATGCGCTACTGGCAGGTTCTCCCCGTCAACCCCACGGACTTCTTCCGCTCCCCTTACGCCGGTCCTTCGGCCTTTGCAGGCAATATCGACTTGCTACCCGAGAGCCACGAGGAGCTGGCAGCCGACTTTGAGACCTGGAAGGCCCGCGGAGGCGAGGATGCCGACCCACTGTACACCGCGTTTAAACATCGCAATGCCGATTGGCTCGAGAAATACTGCGTCTACATGGCCGTTAAGAAGTACTTTGAGGGCGAGTCGCGCCATGATTGGCCGGCAGATGTCGCGCGCTACAACGAGCATTTGATCGACGACAAGCGCTTCCACGACGAGGCCGAGCTTCAGGCGTACATGCAGTACCGCTTTGACCTCGCTTGGTGCGAGCTCATGAACTATGCGCACAAGAAGGGCATCGAGGTTATCGGGGATATTCCTATGTACGTGTCCGACGATTCGGCAGACGCGTGGAGCGAGCCCGAGAACTTCTGGCTGTCCGATACCGGAAAGGCGATTGAGATTTCCGGTGCGCCGCCCGACAACTTTGCACCCAAGGGCCAGATGTGGGGCAACCCGACGTTCCGCTGGGACTACATGAAGCAGAACGGCTATAGATGGTGGATGGATCGCCTGCGTCGTGCGTTCTCGCTCTACGACCGCGTGCGTCTGGATCACTTCCTGGGCTTCCACAGCTACTTTAGTATCCCCGCGGGCAAGGCTTGCGCCGACGGCCGCTGGCTGGCAGGACCGGGCAAAGACCTGTTCCAGACCGCCTATGACGAGCTGGGTCCTCTCAACTTTATCGCTGAGGACCTGGGCTATTTGACGCCCGGTGTTCGCGCCATGGCTTCGACCTGCGGCTTCCCCGGCATGGACGTGCTGGAGTTTAGCGACTACGACGTTCGTTGCGGTGTGCATCCCACGCCTGGCAAAATTCTGTACACCTCGACGCACGATACGTCGACGCTCGCAGGCTGGTGTACGCGTTCCTTTGCCGGCGGCGACGAGCCGAGCGGTGTTGAGCTGGCGGCCAAGCTGATGAGCGACGCGCTGGCAAGCGACGCTCCCCTGGTGATGATACCGCTGCAGGATATCCTGGGGCTTGGCGACGACGCGCGCATGAACGTTCCGGGCGTGGCCACGGGCAACTGGACCTGGCAGGCTGACGAGGCAGACATTGCAGCCGCTGAGGACAAAACCGCACAGCTCCTGCGCAACAACCATAGATTCTGGGGCGAAGCGTGATAAAACCCCCGAAGTAGGGTACAGTTACAGACGTTTGAATTTTTGCGGGCAGAGTAATCTGCCCGCTTTGTGCTGAAAAGGAAGTATTATGGCGCGCTACGATTACAAGTGCTCGAGCTGCGGCAACGTGTTTGAGGTTGAGCATCCCATGTCCGAGACTCCCGAGGTCGTGTGCCCCAGCTGCGGTGCCCCGGCGGCCAAGACGTTCTCGGCCAGCGGCATTAAATTCGAGGGCAGCGGTTTCTACAACACCGATCAACGAAGCGGCGGCTCCAGCACCAGCGCCACCAGTGGCTGCTGCGCCAACTGCCCGCACAGTCACTAGGAACAACGCGGCCCCGCGATCGAAACCGATCGCGGGGCTGTTTCTTTAGCTACCCAGGTTTCCTTATGAGTTGCGGTGAAATAAGGACTGTTTAGCAGTTAGAAGCCGGTATTCAATCCCTATTTCACCGCAACTTAGTAGTTACTTGTGGACCAGACGGGCGCAGAAGTGGCCATCGTAGGAGTCGGCGTTTACCGGCACACTTTGGAAGAGGCCACGATCGTTCTGGCGTACGGATACGAGCTTCTTGGCCTGATCGAACTCAGGGAGTTGCAGAATCTGCGCCCCGGAGAGCGGCTCAAGGCTAAAGCCGGCGCCCACGGGAGAGTTCAGGAAAGCATCCACCACCTGCGTGTTCTCCTCGTCGAAGACGGAGCACGTCGCATAGATGAGCTCGCCGCCGGCGGCCACGCGCGCGGCGGCTTCTTTGAGCATCGTAAGCTGCAATTTGGGCAACTCGGTCGTAACGTCGTTCTCAGTTAGGCGCCACGGGATCTCAGGATGACGGCGCATGGTGCCGGTACCCGAGCACGGCGCATCGATAAAGACCGTGTCGAACTTAACCGGCTTGCCAAGCATGGCATCAAACGATGTGAGCACCTCATCAAGCTCGCAGGCATCACCCGAAACCGTACGAACGCCCTGAATACCGGCCTTATGCAGGCGAGCGAGATTCAGATCGCACTTGCGATCATGCAGATCGAGCGCCGTATGCTGACGCTCATAGCCCGCACGCTTGGCCTGGCACATCATCACATAGGTCTTGGTGCCACGACCGGCTCCAATCTCAAGGCAGCTACCAGGGCGCGTGGCAGCTGTGGCGATAAGTTGCGCGTTGAGATCAGATGCCACCGCGGCAGCACGCTCAAACACACCCGAAGCAACGGTAACCTGGGCATCAACCGGGGCATGGCAGCCCGGGAAGACAGGCGCGACGAGCTGCGAGATATACGGATCAGGCTTAGTCGTAAAGGCGTTCTCATGCAAAGCCAGCGGCGCAGGTGCCAAGTTACCGGCAAAGTTGAGCGCACCCTCAGGCGTGTCGAACGATGCCATAATACGAGCGCACAGCCAACGCGGCAGACCCATCAGGCGCGACAGACGTACCAGGCGTCGCTCAGACTCATCCACATCGGATGCCGTAGCAAAGTCCTCAACATTGTCCGCAACCTTATGCAGTACAGCATTGGCCAAGCCAGCGGCGGACTTAGCACCGCAGCGAACCAGCTCAACACCCTGACTTACGGCGACGCGGCCAGGCGTATGCAGATAGAGCATCTCGAAGGCC
>CABQMC010000126.1 GCA_902465115.1 uncultured Collinsella sp. | reverse complement strand
GCTTGCCGGCGTCGTGTGCCGCCTTGGCCGCGCGGGGAATCGTCTGCTCGTAGATGGGGAAGAGCGTGCCCATATTGAGATAGATGGCGCCGCCGCCGGCAACGAGCGCCTCGCCCTCGTCGGGAAGATAGACCATGGCGGCCGATCCACCCACAGCGAGCTGCGCGTTGGCGACAAAGTCGATCGTCACCGTGTTGGTGATGGAGCCGGCCATCGGATTGGTAGTGCGAATCTCCTCCACGGCCTTGACCATATGTTGCTTAAGCTGTTCCGAATCAATCACTGCACATGCCTCCTTGGCATAGAAAAGGGGCGCTGTGCATAGACAGCGCCCCTGTAAAGGCGGCATGCTCCCTACGCCAGCATTAACTGACAGGTTCAAAGGATTGGGCCCCATGCCCTCTCAGCCTTGTGGTTTGCACCGCCGGCACTCCCGCATCGAATCTGTTGTTCCCTATACTAGCGCACCTGCCAAAAAGGGACAGGTTTATTTTGGCAGGTAACAACTGGGACTTTGCGTTTTCCCAGATGAAACCTGCCGAAATAAACCTGTCCCTTTTTGGCAGGTCGGTACAATAGATGGGATTAAGAATGACCGAGGGGACTCTATGATCAAACTTGTGCTGACCGATATGGACGATACACTGATTCCAGCCGGGCATGACGGCGCCAGCGACTACGCCATTGAGGGTATTCATGCCATGCAGGCGGCGGGTTTGCACTTTGGGCCGGTTTCGGGTCGTCAGCCGTCCGCGATGGGCTGGATGTTCAAAAACCGTTCCGGGTGTTATTCGACCGGTGCGTTCTGTAACGGCCAGGTGATGTTTGTTGACGGCGAAGTAGTCGCCTCGCGCGCAATCGACAACGATGCTCTGATGCGTTTGGCCGACTATCTGGAGCAAGAGACCGACGATACATTTCTAAAAGTCTACAGCCTGGGCGATGACTTTTGGGGCAACGATGCCCATTGCGTGACAAGCGATCCCGAGCGTGTGCGTCGCGCCATGAAGTCAGGCGGCAACGCGTGGCTCAAGGGCGAAGAGGCTCCCTGTCGTCCTGTCGTTGACGATGCCCCGGTATACAAGGCGAATATCTGGAGTGCCCGTTCGCGCGAGGAGCTCGCCGAGCTGCGCGAGCGTGTTGCCGCTGAGGTGCCGGAGCTCTCGCTCGTGTTTCCCAACAACCGCGTGCGCCTGTTCGACGTTCTTCCGACCGGCTGGGACAAGGGCTGCGCTGCGCTGGAGCTGGCGCGCGCTTTGGGCCTGACGCCCGACGAGGTGGCCGTATTTGGCGATTCCGATAACGATTTGCCCATGATCGATGCCGTTCCTAACTCCGTTGCAGTCGCCAATGCCAACGAGGCCGTCACGGCTGCCGCACGCTGGCATATTGGCGCTGCGGCAGATGATGCGGTTGCCGGGGCTCTGCATCAGATTGCCGCCTGTGCCGCGACGGGGGAGATGCCGTCGTTTATGCGTCAAATGGACGCGGCAGGTTTTGGCGTCACGAACGTCTAGGGAGAAGGCTATGAAGCTCCAGCAACTCAGATATGTCGTCAAAGTTGCCGAATGCGGCAGCATCACCGAGGCCTCGCGCCGGCTCTTTGTGTCGCAGCCTTCGATTACCGCGTCGATTCGCGATCTCGAAAACGAGATGGGTGTGCATATCTTTGAGCGCACCAACAAGGGCGTCATTGTGTCCGAGGAAGGCGAGACCTTCTTGGGCTACGCGCGCCAGGTGCTCGACCAGGCCGACCTGCTCGAGGGCAAGTACAAAGGCACGTCCGAGCAGGTGCCGCACTTTAGTGTGAGCTGCCAGCATTATTCCTTTGCCGTTAATGCGTTTGTCGATGTGATCCGCGAGTTCGATGCCGCGCGCTACGACTTTACCCTGCGCGAGGAGCAGACCCACGAAATTATCGAGGATGTCGCGCATATGAAAAGCGAACTCGGCATCCTGTATCTGTCGGAGCACAATCGCGAGGTCATCGAGCGCATGCTTGCCGCCAACGAGCTCGTGTTCGAAGGGCTCTTCTGCGCCACGCCGCATGTCTTCGTCTGCGCCGACCATCCGCTGGCGGGCCGCTCCAGCGTGACGCTCGAGGATCTGGAAGACTACCCGTTCCTGTCCTACGAGCAGGGCAGCTACAACTCGTTTTACTATTCCGAGGAGCTGACCTCGACGTTCGAGCGTCGCAAAAATATCCGCGTGCGCGACCGTGCGACGTTGTTCAATTTGGCCATGGGCCTCAACGGCTACACGGTATGCTCGGGCGTGATCAGCCACGAGCTCAACGGCCCCGGCATTATCTCGATTCCGCTCGACGTGGACGAGTACATGGAGATTGGCATCATCACGCGCAAGAACACGACGCTCACGCGCTACGGTCGGGCCTATATCGACGCGATTCGTCAGCATATCTAGGCTGCTGTGCTCCGCACGGTTCAAGTCTCTTTATGACAGTCCAGACTGATATAGGAAGCATCTATATCAAACTGTTATAAACGTATATTTTACGATGACCATATGAGCGCTCATACTCTGTCCCAGTAAAGCAACCAATGCAAAGGGAGATATCTATGAGCACTTCGATTCAACCGAACGCGCCGTTTCGTGCCGATATCGTCGGCAGTTTTCTTCGTCCGCAGGCTGTAAAGGATGCCCGTGCCGCCTATGTCGCGGGTAAACTCGACGCTTCCGGCCTTAAGGCCGTCGAGGACGAGGCCATCCGCGACTTAGTGGCCAAGCAGAAGGCCGCCGGCCTGCAGGTGATCACCGATGGCGAGTTCCGCCGCAGCTACTGGCACCTCGATTTTATGTGGGGCCTTAACGGCATTGAGCGCCGCACCTCACGCACGGGTTATATGTTCCATGACGAGGAGACGACGGCCGACACCGCCGTGGTTACCGGTCCCATTAGCGGCGAGAACCACCCGTTCGTCGAGCATTTTAAGTTTGTCAAGGCGCTTGAGGGGGAGGGCCAGGTCGCGCGTCAAACCATTCCGGCGCCGATCCAGACGTTCTCCGAAGTCACACTCGACCGCTGTGATGGCCAGCAGGAGAGCCTGCGTGCCGTCTATAAGACCGACGAAGAGCTCGCCGATGCCATTGCCGCAGCATACCGCACCGTGATTGCCGACCTGTATGCTGCGGGCTGCCGCAACATCCAATTTGATGACTGCACCTGGGGCATCTATTGCGATACCGACTTTGTGTCCAAGACCGGCATGAGCCCGGTTGATCTGCAAAAAGTGAGCGAGCTGGGCGTGGCGCTCAACAATGCCGCCATCGCGGGCAAGCCCGACGATCTGGTTATCAATACGCACGTGTGTCGCGGCAACTATCACTCCACGTATGCCTTCGAGGGTGGTTACGATCCCATTGCACCGTACCTGTTTGCGCACGAGGACGTCGATGCGTTCTACCTTGAGTTCGATACGCCGCGCGCCGGTGGCTTTGAGCCGCTCAAGTACGTTGCCCCCGGCAAGAAGGTGGTGCTGGGACTGATCACCACAAAGGCGGCTGAGCTTGAGGACGAGGACGTTATCGTCGAACGTATCCACGAGGCCGCAAAGTATGTGCCGCTCGAGAACCTGTACCTGTCGCCCCAGTGCGGCTTTGCCAGCTGTGAGATTGGCAACAAACTGACCGAGGACGAACAGTGGGCAAAGATCGCGCTGGTCAAGCGCATTGCCGAGCGCGTTTGGAAGTAACGCTACCGTTTGCAGGTGACGGCGCGCGCGAGACATGGTGTATCACGTACAATGGTTCGGATCGTATCGTTCGGGCAGGTTATCCGATATGCCCGATCGCCATTTTTAATGCGTCAGTATCCAGTGGATGCCGCGCGCCATGCGCAGGTCAGTTTGGGCAAAGTGATTGCCGGGGTTGAGCTCCAGCGTTGTTGGAATGTCACGCTCGATAAACAGCTCTTCCATCGCACGCGTATCGTCGAGTACGTGCCGCATCATGCGGTTGGGCGTCTTGGTTTCCTTTTTACCGAGCGACAGATAGGCGGCGTCGGGCGTGGCTGTCATCGTGCGCTCGCGCGCGTAGTCGATAAAGCCGGGGAACCACAGCGACCCCGATGCACTTGCCGCGCGCTCAAAGACATCTGTTTGCCAAAGTGCCCACAGTGAAAAAAGACCCGCCAACGAGTAGCCGGCAATGCCGCGCCAGGTGGGCGGGCAGGGAAGTGATGATTCGGCCTCTGGGATTATCTGCTTCAACAACTCGTCAAGAAAACCAGCAGCCTGTCCACCAAAGGGCTCGGCATCTCGTATAGTTCCCTCACATTCCCAGGGGCTCAGCTCGTGATTCCAATCGAGCCCTCCAATGGCGACAAGGGTGAATGGCGGGCAGTCGAGCTCTCGGCAGCGCTCGTAGACTTCACTACCGTCGCCCATAACCACGGGGAGGTAAATGACGGGCGCGCCTTCCGCACACTCTGAGTAAACGGTTATCTGCTTATGATGCGCTTCCAAGGCAGGCTTCTCTCGGTGTTGTGATATTGACAGCCTCAATTGTCGCACGCTGGCGCGGGGGCAGACGCTAAAAGAAAGGCGCGGAGCCGCTCGATGCGACTCCGCGCCTTGTTGTTTTGCTTTAGCAGACTATGCCGTTACGCCACGAAGAAGTAGACGAGGAAGGCAAGGGCTGCGATCCACATGAGCGGCTTGATCTTGGAGGCCTCGCCCTTAAAGAGCGCGACGATCACGTAGGCGATAAAGCCCAGACCAATGCCGGCAGAGATGGAGTAGGTGAAGGGCACGCCGGCGACAATCATGAACGCCGGGAAACCCTGCGACACGTCGGACCAGTCGATCTCGGAGGCCTCGCTCATCATGAGGTAGCCGACGTAGACCAGAGCACCACAGGTGGCGGCGCTGGAAACGATGGTGACGATGGGGGAGAAGAACGCGGCGAGAATGAACAGCACGCCGGTGGTGACGGAGGTGAGGCCCGTGCGGCCACCGTCGGCAGCGCCAGAGGTGGACTCGACGAAGGTGGTGATGGAGGAGACGCCCATGAAACCGCCCACAGCAGCGGCGGCGGAGTCGACGATCAGGATCTCCTTGATATTCTCGACGTTGCCGTCGTCGGTGAGGAACTCGCCCTGCTTGGCCACGGCCATCGCGGTGCCCATGGTGTCGAAGAAGTCACTCATGAGCAGCGAGAACGAGATGACGAGGAGCGCGGGGTCGGTAAGGACCTTGACGATGGCAGGCACGCCG
>CABQMC010000125.1 GCA_902465115.1 uncultured Collinsella sp. | reverse complement strand
ATCTGGAGCGCGATCGCGCCGCCCAGGACCTCGGCCATAGCGGTGGCGATGGTCGCGAGGTAGGCACTGGCGAGTACCGCGCGTCCCACGATGCGGGGGAGGTAGCGTGTCGTGGCCTCGGCAAGACAGGTGCCCGTGGCGATGCCCAAGTGCGCCGCGTTGTGCTGCAGCACGATGAGCATGATCGTGGACAGCGTGACGATCCACAGCAGCGCGTAGCCAAACTGCGAGCCGGCGGCCATGTTGGAGGCCCAGTTGCCCGGATCGATAAAGCCGACGGTCACGAGCAGCCCGGGGCCGATATGCCGGGCGATATCCAGACCTCCGTGGCCTCCGGTGCGGTGCGAGCCAAAGTGTTGTTTGAGATGGTTGAGCATGGTGAGCTCCTGCGTGCCGTTTGTTTGACGCCGCAAAGGATACCCGTTTTAGGCCAAAAAGTTAACCATGACTAACAAAATTGTTGTATTTGAATGGGACGGTGAAAGGGGATTGCCGAAATGTCTTGATCTGTAACAACTGGGGATGGAAATTGGGTCTAGGTGTTACAGATCAAGACAGGAAGAAATGGTCCTATGGAAAATCTCGATCTGTAACAGCTGACCGCCAAAACTGACCCTTCGTGTTACAGATCGAGACAAACCAAAACTGTCCTGCAGAAAATCTCAACCTGCCACTATTAACAGCGCCCGTTTTACCTGCTGGTTTGTTGGGAAATATCCCAATTTATCCCAAGTGCGTCGCAAACGGAACGCGCCACCTGCTCGCGGGAGGGGCGAATATAATGCCGCCCGGACACGCCCGGCAGGGAGTGGCCCATGAGCATCTCCATGAGGTCCCAGGGCATGTGCAGCTCCATCTCGCAGATGGTACGCCATGAGTTGCGGAGGTTCGACCACGGGATGTGCTCGATGCCCTCGGCTGCGCACCACTTCTTCCATCTATGATTGCACATCCCTCGGTTCATGGGCAGCCCGTCCCCGCGATCTGCTAGCCACTCGGAGCCTGCCACGCGGCGCTCGTTTGCAATTTCGAGCAGGCGCCCGGCGGCATCCGGCAGCACCACGACTGTGCGTATGGACTTCCGCGTCTTGAGTACGCCGTCCGCCGTGGGCTCGATGCCCGCTTGCTCCATCTGGCGCACGAGGTCGACCGTCGCGAGCGTTGTGGATTCCGCCGCGAATGGCATGACCTCATCGGTGCGGATGCCCAGCGACTCACCCGAGCGGCATGATCCAAAACACGCCATGATGAACGGCGCCTCGAGCGAGGTTCCGTGCAGACGGCCCAGAATGTCCTTTGCCTCGGCGAGCGTGTACAGGCGCTTGGAGCGCTCGCGCGTCTTGCGCGTGGGCATGGTGTATTTCACGGTGGCGGCAAACGGGTCGATGGGCAGCACGACGAAGCCCGACACAGTGCCGTAAATCTTGCGCAGGGTGAGTAGGGCGGTGTCCGCCGTCGCTGCGGGGAGAGTCAGGAGCCATTCCTGCAGGTGCACGGGGCGCAACTGGTCGACCGGCATTGAGCCCCATGTGGGGCCGACGTAGTTTGCCCACGACCTTGTGACGAGGCTGCGGGTGTTCGGCGCGAGCGTGCCCGCCGCGACCTGTGCCGCCATGGTCGGCTCGAGCCATGTGCCGTATGCCTGGGCGATGGTCGGCACCGGCTTGTCATCGGCACGCTCGACGTGGATGCGGTCGAGTTCGGTGCATGCCTCGCGATAGGTGCCGTATACCGTCTTGGCTTTGCGCTTGCGTCCACACGGCGTGTTCTCTTGCCATCGGAGGATGTATTTCTTGCCACGCTTGGCTTCGGTGATTGAGCCCCACGCGCGGCGCCTCTGCTTGCGTGTCATATAATGTCCCTAGGTTGCCCAGAGCTATCTCCGTGTTACTCCGGCATCCTTGTTGTCACCCCACCGCGCCAAGGTTCCAGCCGTGCGCGGTGGGGTTTCTTTTTTGCTGCCGTTAGTCCATCTTTTATGACGGACTAACGGCTACGCGATTGTGCGGCGCTTGGGCCTGCCCGAGCGTGGCGTGTCGATCAGGCGGGCCGCTATGCTCTCCACGGTCACGTAGGTGCGGCGGCCCTTGCGGTAGCCCGTAAGGATCCCCGAGTCGAGCATGTGGGTGATCCTGCCGGGGGAGACGGAGAGCCTGCGCGCGGCTTCGGCCGCCGAGACCGTCTCGCCCTCCACGATGTACCCCTCGTCCGTGGAGAAGGCGACCATCATGGAGAGCCCGCCGTCTGCGGGCTCGATGAACTCGGGCTCAGGCACGGCAAGACCGTCCTTCACGAGCGCGGCCACGTAGGTGCTCGCCGCGTCCACGGACTGCTCGGCGGCCTCGGCAATCGTGTCGCCGCAGGTGAAGCATCCCGGCAGTGAGGGAAACTCCACGTCGTAGCCGCCGTCCTCGTCGGGTGTGAGCACTGCTTGGTAAACGTATGTCTTCATATCTTTCGACCCCCAAGGGGGCGGGGCTAGAGCCACCCCGCCGTCTTAGCTATCTTCCGGTACGTCCCTATCGGTATCTCCTTCTTGGAGGTGGGCACGCTGATCTGGACCCCGTCCTTTCGCGCGACCACGTGGCTGCCCTTGCCGGTGTAGAGCGTCCAACCCTCCTTCTTGAACCGCTTTAGCACCTGCGCGGGCTCCTGCTCCTTGGGCATCTCTCCTCCTTTCGACAATTTAATTATAAACAGTTGATAGTTATCAATCAAGTAAAATAGCAAGTATTTACAGTTTTAAGTTGGAGGTTTTTCCGGAAAAACCTGAAAAACCTAGCCGCGCCGCGGGTCATAATCGTGATGAACACCATTCACGCTCCTGGAGGTACCCATGGCTCGCTACAGCGTCGGCGCATACACGTACGAGGACGATTCCTCTATCCCGCAGATCTGCGACGAGGTCACGGGGTCCCCGGTGTCCTTCGGCTCCAAGCTCATCTCCCAAGAGCGCGGGGATACTGTGACCGTCGAGGCTATGGGCGTCCGTCTGGTTAACGGGTCCTTGATTCCGTTTGTCGTGGCGAGCATGGACGCCGCCAAGCTGTTCGAGTACAAGATCAACGCCGAAAAGTCAGCAGACACCGGCGAGTGGGTTCTTGCCGGGTACTGGGTGGTATCCTAGGCTCCGAAGAGCTTCGCGAGTGCACCGAGGGCAAGCAACGCCTTGGGTACGAGGTCTGCGCTCTTCGTCGCAAGCTCGATGACTTTTGCGACGTGTTCGGCGAACCCCGTCTTGTTCTTCACCTCGGCTGCCATGCGCGCCCGTGACAGCGCCAGCTCGAGTGCCTCTTTCGTCTCGTTGTCGAGGACGGGGTCGTTGCCGATTTCAGCCACCGCCTGGCTTACCTCTACCGAAACGTCTGCCGTCGCCGAGGCCTGTGAGACGCTGCTGGAGCTAACCGTCGTGCCGTTTCCGCTGTTCGTGAGCGTGGCCATGTTTGCCACGAGCCACCCCTTTGCACGCTTCACGCCTTTCAGCGTCTTGTCCCTGGGGATTGCCGACGATCTGGTGCACATGAGCGGGAAGGAAAACCCTTCCATCTGCAGCATGAGGTCGTCGATGTGTTCCTGGGTGCTCTCACCGTATTCTCCCGCAGTGATGCAGTCGCACTCGTAGATGAGATTCTCCACGTGGGTCTCCGCTAATGATTGAGACATGTTATCACTCCTCCCCATAAATGAATTGAATAACCTGTGTCTACGCGGACCTTATTTGATCCGCTTCCAGCCCTTCGATTTCAGGCGCTGCAGCCCGATTTTGGGACAGCTCGGCCTGGTCGCGTGCCGTCTCCAGGATCTTCGAACGCCTCGACTCGGTGCTCTGTCGGTAGCAGGTGATCAGCTCGCCCTCCTCTGGCGTCTGGTTTTGCTGGGTTGCCATCGGGGACCATTCCCTGCCACCCAAGGTGTCTAACGAGCAGTTGAGAGCGTCAGCAATTTTCCAAGCCGCATCAAATGCCATGCTGCGGCGGCCTTGCTCGTATTCCGTGTAGCGGCTTGTCTCAAATCCAGCATATTCCGCAAACGCTGCGGCGCTCTTGAAGCCGGCGGACTTCCTGAGCAACTGTATGTTCTTGCCGATTCGCTTCCTAAGAGTGTCTTCTGTCATTGGGCCTCCTCCCATCATTACCTAAGAAATTAAGGCAAAGCGCCAAACTTTTCAATCAAATACTGAAATCTTTGTTGACAATTAGGCAGGGAGCCGTAATATTGAGTACAGCAATTAGGCAGAGAGCCAAAAAACATCTTCTATATAGAAGATGTTACGGCTGAGGTTGACAGCGCTCAACCTCAGCCCTCTCGTTCTCCCAGATGAAAGGAGTTGTCAATGGTGTTTAGCAAGGAAGAGATGTCCGCATGTCTTCGTGAACTTCGTGCGCGTAAACGCGTCACTCAACAGGAGGTCGCTGACGCTGTCGGAGTGGATGCTACGAGCATCTACAACTACGAGAACGGTCGCACGGCGCCAACTTTTGAGATCGCCTGGCGCCTTGCAGATTTTTATAACGTCTCACTCGACCGTTTGGGCGGACGGAACACGGACGAGGCCGCATAGGGATGGGGGAAGAAATGGAAGGCAAGAAGATGGGCGAGCTTACGCTCGGCGTGAAGCTGAAGGGCGTGGACGAGCTGCAGGAGAGGCTCGACAAGGCCGCCGACCACATCGACGCCGCCCGCGAGATCCTGGATTCGCTCGCGGACGGCGTGGAGATCGGGGTCGACCTTATCGCGTCCGATACGACGTCCCGCAGCGGGGACAGCTCGTCTGGGGGCCGCGAAGCGTGAAGCGCTTGCCGCAGGTCTGGCAGGTTATCTCGAGGGAGCCGGTTGCAGCGGCCTTCTCGATTCCCCTGACGGCGACGCGGTTGAGGGCCTTCCGGTCGATCTTGAGGCCCTTGATGGCCTTTGACATGTAATCACCTCCTTTCGCGTAAAGGGATGAACGCAAAGGAGTTTACGGGTTCGTGGGGACACGGAGATGAATGAGATCAGACGGCTCCGCAAGAAGGCGGGACTCTCGCAGTTCAAGCTCGCGGTGAAGGCGGGCGTGACCGAGACGACGGTACGGAACTGGGAGCGCCGGGGGATAGCCGACGCGAAGTACGGGGCGGCCAAGCGGCTCGCGAGGGCGCTGGGCGTGCCCATGGAGGATCTGGAGGAAGAGGAATGACAGGCTCGCGAATGACCCGGGCGCTGCTCGCCTCGGCCGTCGTGATGGACGCCGCCGGCTGGATG
>CABQMC010000124.1 GCA_902465115.1 uncultured Collinsella sp. | reverse complement strand
CTGGTGCTCGAGATGGGCATGAACCATTTCCACGAGATTGAGCGCCTGTCCCAGTCCGCCAATCCCAACCTTGCCATCGTGAGCAAGATTGGTACCTCTCACATCGGCATTTTGGGCAGCCGCGAGAACATCGCCCGCGCTAAGGCCGAGATTGTCCAGGGTATGTGCGCCGCCGGCGACTTCTTGCCGCTGCTGGTTTTGGGCGGCGAGGACGACTTTACACCGTTCATTCGCGATACGTTCGCCCAGCCTGCTGGTATCGACGTGATGCTGGCCGGCGTCTCGGACGATGATGAGGTCCGCGCCCGCGACATTCGTGTTGATGACGAAGGCCGTCCGGTCTTTACGCTCGATTTTGGCCAGGGTGAGACGATCGATACCATGCTTGCCATCCCCGGCGTGCAGTCCGTCCCAAATGCCGTTAAGGCCGCCGCAGTTGCCTATCGCCTGGGCGTGACGCCCGAGCAGATCGATGCTGCCTTTAGAGGCCTCACGATCACCGGTCACCGCCAGGAGATCAAGCGCGCCAAGAGCGGTGCCCGCGTCATCGACGATTCCTATAACGCCAGTGCCGAATCCATGGCTGCTGGCCTCGATCTGCTGTGCTCGCTTTCGTGCACGGGGTCTCGTATGGCGATCCTGGGCGAGATGGGCGAGATGGGCGATGAGGCTCCTCGCATGCATGAGCTCGTGGGCGCCTATGCCGCCGCCAAGAAGCTCGACATGCTGGCGTGCGTGGGTGGTGAGCTGGCCCAGCTTATGGCCGACGCCGCGCGCATGATGGGCATGGACGAGGACCGCATCCAGGTGTTCTCCGATTATCAGCAGGTGCTCGACCGCATGGGCGGCGCGCTTGAAAAACATGATGTTGTACTGGTCAAGGGTTCCCGCTTTGTCGAGCTCGACCGCTTTGTGGAAGGTGTGTGCTAGCCCATGTTCGGCAATCCCTCGTATCCAACGTATCAGGCTTTTTTGGGGCTTGGCATCGCCGCTGCCATTGCGCTGCTGCTCATGCCGTGGTGGATCAAGCTGCTCAAGGTCGAGGGTATCGGCCAACAGGTCCGAGCCGACGGCCCCAAGCGTCATTTGATTAAACAGGGTACGCCGACCATGGGCGGCGTCATCATCCTTGTTGCGATTTCGCTGACCTGCCTGCTGATGGGCAAGCTCACCACCGAGCTCGTGCTCGTGCTGCTTGCCACACTGGCGACCGGCGTGCTGGGCCTGATCGACGACCTGACCTCCGTTACGCATGGGCGCTCGCTCGGTCTGACGCCCCATGCCAAGATGATCGGCCTAACCATTATCTGTGTCACCTTTACGGTACTTGCCGTCAACTGGTGCGGCGTCGCCCCCGAGATTCGTTTTCCCGGCGGCCTGACGATTGACCTTGGCGTGCTTTCGACCACCATCTGCGGCCTTTCGTTCCCGTGGTTCTACATTGTCTTTTGCTGGCTGATGATCGCCGGTCTTTCTAATGCCGTGAACCTGACCGATGGCCTTGACGGTCTTGCCGGCGGCACCTCCATGATTGCCATGCTCGCCATGGCTGCCATGGCGTTTTTGCACGGAGACGTGAACCTGTCCATCTTCTGCACCGCGTGTGCCGGTGCCTGCTTGGGCTTTCTGTGGTTCAACTGCTATCCGGCGAGCATCTTTATGGGCGATACCGGCTCGCTTGCCCTGGGCGCCGCGTTTGCCTGCACGTCCATCATGACCAACACCGAGGTCGTCTCCCTCATCATCGGCGGCCTGTTTATCGTTGAGACCCTGTCGGTCATGATTCAGGTTGTCTACTTCCACTTTACGCACAAGCGCGTCTTCCTTATGGCGCCCATCCATCATCATTTCGAAAAGAAGGGCTGGGCCGAGACCAAGGTCGTCATCCGTTTTTGGATTATCGCTGCGGCCTTTGGTGCCGTTGGCCTTGCCCTGTTCTTCCAGTTGGGATAGTGGTCTTTCATGTCTCTTGCTGATGTCTTTAGCCTGCTCGTTTTGGGTCAGGGCAAATCCGGTCTCGATGTCGCCCGCTGGGCGCTGGCACATCCCGAGCGCGTAAGTGCCGTTACCGTGTATGGCGGTGGCACCTCTGAGCCCAATGACGCCACGCGTGCGCTCGAGGCTGCTGGTGCGTCGTTTGTCTATGGGACCGAACAGGTCGAGGGCGCCTATGACGTATGCGTGACGTGCCCGGGCATCTCGGAGTTCTCGGGCTTCTTTAAGGCTGGGCGCGAGCATGCCGCCCAGATTATGGGTGAGCCCGAGTTTGCCTATCGCCTGTCGCCCGATAACTGGATTGCCATCACGGGCACCAACGGCAAGACGACCACCACGTCGCTGACTGATTATCTGCTTAAGGCTGCCGGCGAGGCCAGCGTTGCTGTCGGCAACATCGGCGAGCCGCCGGTCAACGAGATTGACGGCCGAGCCCACAACGAGTGGTTTGTGGCTGAGCTCTCGAGCTATCAGATTGCTACGACAACCGAGCTCCACCCCCGCGTGGCGGTGCTGCTCAACATCACTCCCGACCACTTGGGCTGGCATAAGAGTCATAAGAACTATGCGCTTGCCAAGATCAAACTGTTTGACAATATGGTCGATGACGATCTGGCGGTTGTCGACGTCGAAGACGCCGGCATTCACGAGTTCGATGAGTACATCTACACGCCGGGTCGTCGCATCTGCAAGGTTGCCTTTGACGAGCCTGAGGGCGAGGATGCCGCCTTTGTGCGCGATGGCAAGATGATCGTGCGCCTGAAGGGCGTCGAGACCCCGCTCATCGATACGTCCGAGCTCAAGATCTCGGGCCATCACAATGTTATCAATGCCCTGTGCGCCGCCACGGCTGCCTTGGCGGTCGGTGCCGATGTCGATGGTGTCTGCCGCGGTCTTGCCTCGTTCCAGCCGCTCGAGCACCGCGTGGAGCCGTGTGGCGAGATTGACGGCGTGCGCTACGTCAACGATTCCAAGGCGACCAACACCGATGCGGTCGAGAAGGCACTGACGGCATTTCCCGATGACGACGTGATCTTGCTGCTCGGCGGCCACGATAAGGGCACGCCGCTCACGGACTTCGCGCGCGTCGTTATGGACAACGTGCGCTCGGTCGTCTGCTTTGGCGATGCGCGCGAGCGCTTCACCGCCGCTATGGACGAGGCCGATGTCGATGGCGATGTGGATATCGCCCAGGCGGATGACCTACGCGACGCCGTGGACGTCGCCCGTTCGCTGTCGAGCCGTGGTGACGTGATCTTACTTTCTCCTGCCTGCTCTTCGTTCGATGAGTTCTCGGGCTATGAGGAGCGCGGCCGCGTGTTTAAGGACTACGTGGCCCAGCTTGCCGCTGCAGCGAAATCACAAATGGAATAGGGGTTGCGGTGAGAGAGGAGAGCCCCCGACAAGGTATGAGGAGGCCCGACTCGGACCGTGCTTCCTCACGTCGTATCACACCGCGTTCCAGCCGCGGCGGGCAGTCGTTTAGCGAACGCTATATTGCCGGCGTTCCCGCCCGTATCATGCGCCCCCGTTTGATATTCATGGCCTGCTTGTTTACCTTGGTATGCTTTGGCCTGCTGATGGTGTACTCAGCGTCTTCGGTCGAGGCGCTGCACGAGAATGGCTCGGCGACGTTTTTTCTGGGTCGACAGGCCGCGTTTGCCGTGGTCGGTGTTCTGGCGCTGATTGCCATCGTGCGCGTTTTGCCGGACAGCTGGTTTGGGGAGGATGTGCTCAGGATCTTCCTCATAGGCATGATAGGGCTACTGCTTCTGGTGTTCTTGGTGGGCAGCGGCAGCCGTGGCGCCACGCGCTGGCTCAACATCGCCGGCATTCAGTTCCAGCCTTCCGAGTTTTTAAAGCCATTTGCCATTGCGTATTCGGCCATCATGCTTGATCGCTTCTTTTCGCCCGGTGGCAACATCAACGAATTCCTTCGCAAGATGGGCATCTACCTGGGCATTTCGCTCTTTCTGATCTTTATCCAGCCCGATTTCGGTACTGTCCTGATCATCCTGTTGACCCTCATGTGCATGGCGTTGTTTGCGGGTCTCGACCCCAGATTTATCATCGGCGTGCTAATCTTCGGCATTCTCGTGATCGTGATTGCGCTTGTCGCAGAGCCGTACCGTATGGTGCGTATTCAGGTTGCCTTGAACCCTTGGGCCGACGAGTATGGTGACGGCTATCAGGCCACGCTTGCCATCATGGCCTTTGCCTCGGGCGGTCTGTTCGGCCGCGGCATCGGCAACTCAACCATGAAGTACTCGTATCTGCCCGAAGCGCACAACGACTACATCCTAGCCATCATTGGCGAGGAAGTTGGTTTTGTCGGAACCGTGCTGTTCTTCTTGGTGTTTGCGATGCTGATCTACTCGGCGTTTCGCATTGCCGAGCAGGCGACCGATCGTCGGGGCGCGCTCATGGCGTCTGGCTCCGCGGTCATTCTCGCGGTGCAGTTTTTGATTAACGCGCTGGGCATCCTCAACGTGTTTCCCATGACGGGCAAACCGTTGCCGTTTATTAGCTACGGCGGTTCGTCGATTATTGTGTCGCTCATGCTTGCCGGGTTGATCCTGCGCGTTTCGTACGAGAGCGCCCGCCGCGATGAGTATGACCGCCGCCGTGAGAGCTTTGCCGTTATGGACGAGAGCACCGCCGGCGTAGCCCATGTGCGCGGTGAACGACCTTCGCGTAGCGGCTTTACCGTTCTGGATGGTTCTACATCCGAGCCGGCAACTCGTCCACGTCCGCGAACGGCTCCGCAAGGTCGTCCGCAGCGCCCCAGCCCTCGCAACGCGGGCGGCGGATATAATCGAATCGATTTGAACTCGGACCCGTCGGCGCGTCTGCGTACCGACGACCAGGGACCGCGTGTACGAAGGGACTACCATGACCGATGAAATGACCGTTGCTATTGCAGCCGGCGGCACGGCAGGACACATCAACCCCGCGCTCGCCTTGGCCGAGGAGCTGCGTGACCGTGGCCACCACGTTGTGTTCGTGGGCCAGTCGCGCAAGCTCGAGGGTCGTCTGGTTCCCGAGGCTGGGTTTGATTTTGTGCCCATTACGGTCACGGGCTTCGACCGCTCCCGTCCTTGGACGGCGCTGACCTCGCTGTGGCGTGTCAACAAAGCCAAGCGTGCGCTCGCCAGTCATTTCTCAAAGGTCGGCAAGCCCGATGCCGCCATTGGCTTTGGTGCCTATGTCGAGGTTCCGCTGCTGGGGTGGTGCAAGGGCGCGGGCGTTCCGTATCTGCTGCATGAGCAGAACTCTGTTCCGGGCCTGG
>CABQMC010000123.1 GCA_902465115.1 uncultured Collinsella sp. | reverse complement strand
CTACAAGGATGCCGAGCCGGTTGCCGGTCCCGGTGCTAGCGAGCTTTCGCTCGCGCCCGATGACGTGGCGCAGTCGCTGCTCGATCTGACGCTGGGCGTTTGGTCTCACCTCGTGGCCGATACCGTGTGGAATACGCGCGTGAATCAGTACCTGGAGGCGCACGGCGGCAAGCCGTGCGAGGAGTTCCGCATTAAAAAGCAAGGCGACTTTGACTGGTTCGGCAAGACGCTCGGCATTGTTTCGATTCCGCGTGCGACCGATCGCCTGTATACTGCGGCGACGCGTTTTGGGCAGTATCCCATCCATAAGGAGTATGTGCTCAAGACCATCGGCGTTATGCACGAGATCGTGCGCGAAAACCCCGGCGAGCCCGACCATCCGCCATACCGCCTGCTGACCGAGAAATTCTTCGACGCAACGTTTACCGAGGTCATCGAGCTGACCGAGGCGGGTTTTGCCGCCCGTGTCGAATCGCCCGATGTGCCTGCGCTGCCCCTGATTGCTAGCTGCTAGCTGGCCGGCCCGGCAGTGAATAGCTCAACCCAATCGACAAGTAGCTCTTGCCGTAAGGTATCTTCGGCAATGCGCTCCTGTTTGGTCTTTGGGATGTGGGGAAGCCCGGCCTTTTTATGGATGAGCTCGGCTATGTGGTCGAAGCTCTTCTTCTCCTTGATCTGGTCATAGGTAATTTGGATGACGTCGTAGCCCATGCTTGTGAGTGCGGTGGCGCGCTCGGCATCGGAGAGGCTCGCGGCTTCGCTGTCGTGGGCAGAGCGGCCTTGGCATTCCAGAATGACGCCCATGCTGTCGGTGGCGCTTTCGATGAGGATATCGGCGTAGCAGCAGGTTTTGTCATACAGCGAACGTGCGGCTTCACTGAGCGGGATGCGCGCGTTGTTGGCGATCTCGATGCCCTGGCCGCCCTCGTCGCGGGGGAGCGAGATAAGCATGGAGGTCTGTACTTCGAAGGGCGAGGCGGCCTGCCCCGTCGTGTGCTCGGCCGCCCAGCGCAGTTGTTTGACGCCGCGCAGGCCTGCGGCTTGCTTGGCGAACGCGGCGATATCCGTTGCGGTAAGAAGCGGCGTGCGCTTCCACAAGTTGGTGTCATTGCCCTTGGTGTCGTTAACTCGCTCCCAGCCGCAGTTGGGTGGAATGAACTTAAGCGAAATGGCTTCATCGAGTTGTTGTTGCGTTCGCTCGCAGGGCTTAAACACTGCAAAGGAGCCGCACATCTCGTAGCAAGCCATGAGTAACTGGTTGCGTGAAACCTGCGTAGCAAGGTTGAGCAGCGTGAACTCCGGTGACGTGACATCAAACCCATGTTCGGTCTGCCTAAACGACCCCGGAGGTGGTTCTTGGGTCAGGAGGTGCGATTTAAACAGGCTTCGCGACCCGGATTGTGCCCGAGTGAATACTAGCCTGTGAAGCGGTGCGTGAAGCAGGTCTTTTACAACTGCATGGCTTCCGAGGCCGCAACATCTGCGATCCATATTGCCAAGGCTAATGACGGGGTAAAGGCCTAATACCTGCGGCGGGATACGGTGATAGTAAAAAGCGGATTGACCGCATAGCGTCAGGTCCATGACGTCCTCCTGGTAGAAATATGCTTTTGGACCGTGCGATGCCAGTGTCAATTCGGAAGTATGCGGCAAAATCTGAACCCTAGAGCAGACCTGGCTTTTGAGGCTAGTTTATCAGGCATTTTGTTGCGAAAAAACGGGGTGTGCTCGGAGGTCTCAGAATTTGCCGCATACTTTCGAAAACCAGGTCGATCTGGCTCTTGCTAAAACGATTTAGCAGCGTCCGTTAAGGTGTGGGTTTGCCACCGGGCGAACACTTTTAGCGCTTGGGACTTTATTTTATGGGCCTCGAAGGGTGGATTTCGCACTTTTGGTAAAGAAATGAGTGCGTGTTTTGCTGTGCGCCGGCATTGGCACAGAAAAAGGGCCCGGAAGGCTTTGCCTTCCGGGCCCTTTGCAATGCAAGTGTGCTTGCAAGTACGACTTAGCGCACCTGAGCGACGTAAGCGACGTTGGTCGAGGAGACCTTGTCCTCGAGCTGGACGCTCATGCGGGGATCGCCAGCGGTGGCGACGGTCAGGTCTCCGGTCTTGACGTAGCCGAGCTCCTTAGCGGTCTCAATCGCCTTGACGATCGTGCCGTTGACGGTGCCCTGGGTAATCTCGGCCTGGTGCGGGATAACGCCCCAGTACATGATCATCTGCTGGACGGCCCACTCGTGGCGGGAGAACGCGCAGATCGGCATGTTGGGACGGAAGTGCGAAATCAGGCGAGCGGTACGACCGGTGGTCGTCGGCACGGTGATGCACTTGGCGCCAACGGTGGTAGCCATGTTCACAGCGGACATACCCACAACGTTGTTGACAACACGGGTGCCGTGGGCATCGGCCGGAACCTCGAGCGGAGCGTGAGCCGGGAGGTACTTTTCGGTCTCGAGAGCAATGCTGGCCTGCATCTTAACGGCCTCGACCGGGTACTTACCGGCAGCGGACTCGCCAGAGAGCATAACGGCGTCGGTGCCGTCGTAGATGGCGTTAGCAACGTCGGCAACCTCGGCGCGCGTCGGGCGCGGGTTCTGCTGCATGGAGTCGAGCATCTGCGTAGCGGTGATAACGGGCTTGTAGGCCGCGTTGCACTTGGCGATGATCTCCTTCTGGATGTGGGGAACGAGCTCGGGCTTGATCTCGATGCCCAGGTCGCCACGGGCAACCATGATGCCATCGGAAGCCTCGAGGATCTCGTCGAAGTTCTCGACGCCCAGGGCGCACTCGATCTTCGGGAAGATCGTCACGTGCTCGCCGCCGTTCTCGCGGCAAAGCTCGCGGATGCCGCGGACGGACTCGCCGTCACGGATGAAGGAAGCGGCGATGTAGTCGATGTTCTCGGTCAGGCCAAAGAGGATGTCCTGACGATCGCGCTCGGTGATGGCGGGCAGCGAGATGTTGACGTTGGGCATGTTGACGCCCTTGCGCTCGCCGATCAGGCCGTCGTTCTTGACGACGCAGGTCATGTCCTGGCCGTCGACGGACTCGACCTCGAGGGCAACCAGGCCGTCATCGATCAGGATGAGGGAGCCCTTCTCGACCTCGGAGGGCAGAGCCAGGTAGTCGAGGGAGATGTGCTCAGCGGTGCCGTGGAAATCCTCGGACGTGGGCTGAGCGGTGACGACGATCTTGTCGCCGGTCTTGACGGCAACCTTCTTGCCGTCGACCAGAAGGCCGGTGCGGACCTCGGGGCCCTTGGTGTCGAGCAGGATGCCGACGGGCAGACCGAGCTCCTTGGAAATACGACGGACGCGCTCGATGCGACCGTGGTGCTCGTCGTAGGATCCGTGCGAGAAGTTAAAACGGGCGACGTTCATGCCCGCCTTGATCATCTCGCGGATGGTCTCGTCGCTATCGCAGGCGGGACCCATGGTGCATACAATCTTGGTGCGCTTGTACATTCAGACCTCCATCTGACATCGTCTTGCGCTGATAGATAAACCATAAGAAATAAAACTGAGATGATTATAATGAAATGACGACCGAATACCCCAAAAAATCGACCGTATGCCGAATTAGAAGTTCATTTTTTGCGGAAAAACGGTATATGCAAAAACTTTACCAACTGTTCTAACCGCTGCTATCTGGGCGATATTTCAGTTTGATGTTGCGCCGAAGAAAAAACGTTTTATCAATGTTGAGCATCACACGGTCTGCACCGTTGCGCCTGTGCCGTGTTTCCAGATGGAATGTTTTGGCTAGACGCGTCGCTTTGGGGTACCATAGCCCCACTATCAACTGCCGCTCAGCACGGCAGCCTTGATGAGCCCTTGCCCTTCTCCTGGGAATTATGATCGGGCATCAATCTGCTGAGTGGCCCGAATCCCAGGAGGGGACTCTATATGCAAAAGGAATACCTGTCCGCCGCGGCGGAGGTGCTCAGCGACCAAGGTGTCGATGAGAACCTCGGCCTGAGCACCGGCGAGGCGTCGTCGCGCCTCGCCAAGACAGGCCCTAACAAGCTCGAGGAAGCCGAGAAGACGCCGCTGTGGAAGCGTTTCTTTGAGCAGATGGCCGACCCCATGGTCATCATGCTGATCGTTGCCGCCGTCATCAGCGCGCTCACGGGCATGGTCAAGGGCGAGCCCGACTTTGCCGATGTCGTCATCATCATGTTCGTCGTTATCGTCAACTCGGTACTGGGCGTGGTCCAGGAAGCCAAGAGCGAGGAGGCCCTCGAGGCCCTGCAGGAGATGAGCGCGGCGCAGTCCAAGGTGCTGCGCGACGGCAAGCTCGTGCATCTGCCGAGCGCCGAGCTCGTGCCCGGCGACGTGATCATGCTCGAGGCGGGCGACTCCGTCCCGGCCGACTGCCGCGTGCTCGAGAGCGCTACGATGAAGATCGAAGAGGCCGCCCTTACCGGCGAGTCCGTGCCCGTCGAGAAGCATGCCAACGTGATCGAGCTCGCCGCGGGCACCGATGACGTGCCGCTCGGCGACCGCAAGAACATGTGCTATATGGGTTCCACCGTTGTGTACGGCCGTGGTCGCGCCGTCGTGGTCGGCACCGGCATGAACACCGAGATGGGCAAGATTGCCGGCGCCCTGGCCGAGGCCAAGGAAGAGCTCACGCCGCTGCAGGTGAAGCTCGCCGAGCTCAGCCGCATCCTTACCATTATGGTTATCGTCATCTGCGTCGTCATCTTTGGCGTCGACATCATCCGTCACGGCGTGGGCAACGTCCTCACCGACCCGACTGCCCTGCTCGACACCTTTATGGTCGCCGTCTCGCTTGCCGTCGCCGCCATCCCCGAGGGCCTGGTCGCCGTCGTGACCATCGTGCTTTCGCTCGGCGTGACCAAGATGGCCAAGCGCCAGGCGATCATCCGCAAGCTTTCTGCCGTCGAGACCCTTGGCTGCACGCAGACCATCTGCTCCGACAAGACCGGCACCCTTACCCAGAACAAGATGACCGTCGTCAAGCACGAGCTCGCTGCGCCCAAGGAGAAGTTCCTGGCCGGTATGGCACTGTGCTCCGATGCCCAGTGGGACGAGGAACTGGGCGAGGCCGTGGGCGAGCCGACCGAGTGTGCACTCGTCAACGATGCCGGCAAGGCTGGTCTTACTGGCCTGACTGCCGAGCACCCGCGCGTGGGCGAGGCCCCGTTCGACTCGGGCCGTAAGATGATGTCTGTGGTCGTCGAGACCCTGGACGGCGAGTACGAGCAGTACACCAAGGGCGCGCCCGACGTGGTGATTGGTCTGTGCACCCATATCTACGAGGGCG
>CABQMC010000122.1 GCA_902465115.1 uncultured Collinsella sp. | reverse complement strand
CCACGTCCACATGGCAGATGGTCGCGAGCTGCTTATCGCCGCGGCCCGGAATATCGGCAATGCCCACATAGCCCTCGTCATCGCTCGTCTGGTAGCCGAGCTTTTGCGCAATGCCGAGCGCGCAATCGAGCGCATCACGGACCGGGCGGCCAAACGGCGCACCGGGTTCCGCATCGGCAGCAACGGCAACAGACGGATAGCTCACCAGCTGCTCGATATCGGCGACGACATCCTCCCAGACCTCGTCGACATACTCGGCAACGCTCTGCTCCACCTGATTCATGGACGACCTCCTTACCAATGAGCGGCGAGCGTGCCCGCCCCTCACATCACATACTTTTATAGCGAAAAGTTTAGCAAGCTCGGCCACCGAGTGCACCACCGCATCGGCGCCCGCGGCCTCGTGCTCGCCCGGCGCCGCCGCGCCCGAATAGATGCCAATGCACGGCACGCCCATCGCGTGCGCGCCCTCGACGTCGTTAAAGCGGTCGCCAATCATCACGGCATCGTCCGCGGTCGCGCCCAGGGCCGCCAGGGCATCACGGACCGAATCGGCCTTGGTCTCGCGCCCCTGCGGCGGATTCATGCCAACCACCGCCTCAAACTGAGAAAGCTCCAGCTCACGTACCATGTCGATGCACTTTGCCTCCATGCGCGACGTCGCCACGGCCATACGCTTGCCCTGGGCGACCAACCCATCCAGCAGCTCGGGGATCCCATCGAACACGGGGTACTCTTCCGGTCCCAGCTCAAAAAAAAAGGCGCGGTACTCGTCGGCCACCACAAGCGACTCCTCGCGGGAAAAGCCGTAAAAGTCGTGAAAGCTCTTCCACAGGGGCGGCCCGATCATGCGGCGCAGATCACCCATCTGCGCCTCCGAAAACCCGCGCGCAGTCAGCGTCTTGCGCGTCGAGGTCATCACCGCCCGACCCGTATCGGCCACCGTGCCATCGAAATCAAACAACACGACCGGCCGCCTGTATATCTCCAACGCCTCCATCGGCATTCCTCTTCCCCAGTTGACGATTTCCACACCGACACTTCAAACTGTTGACTATTCAACAATTGAACCTAGTAATGTGGAACGACTCTACTATACTTGTCGCACTTTGCTCTCAGAAGGCGGCGTACAAGCGCCCCCAACGAAAGGTGCAATTATGTCTTTTGCCATCATAACCGACTCCACGTCGGACATCTCCCCCGCCCGCGCCCAAGAGCTCGGCATTTACGTGATTCCGCTGCATGTGATTATCGAGGGCGAGGACCTGCTCGACCAGGTGCAGATTACCGCCCAGGAGTACGTCGCGCGCATGGCCGGCTCCGAGCAGCTGCCGCACACCTCGCAGCCAAGCGCCGGCGAGTTCAAGGCGCTCTTTGATCGCGTGCTCGCCGACGGCCACGACAGCGCCATCTTTATCTCGCTGTGCAGCGAGTGGTCTGCCTGCTACGCCAACGCGTGCCAGGTTGCCGATACCCACGAGCTCGACGTGCGCTGCATCGACTCGCGCACCGGCTCGGCTGCCGAGGGCCTGCTGGTGGAGTACGCGCTGGCCATGCGCGAGGACGGCCACAGCCTGGACGAGACCGAGGCGCAGATCCGAGCGACGCTGCCCGACGCCCACCTGCTGCTGATTCCCCGCACGCTCGAGAACCTCGTTAAGAACGGCCGCGCGCCCAAACTCGCCGGCCAGCTCACGCAGATGCTCAACATTCGCCTGGCCGTTTCGCCGGAGTGGAAATCGGGCGAGATCAAGGCCATCAAAAAGGGCCGCGGCGCCAAGCGCATCGTCGCCAACACCATGGCCGATTGCCTCGCATTTTTGACCGAGCATCCGGGCTCCAGCGTGCGTGTGCTCACGACCGGCGCCGCCGAGGAGCAGGAACTCGTCAACCAAGCGCTCGCAGGCCAGAACTACGTGGACGCCGGCACCGGCCCCATCGGCTGCACCATCGCCACCCATGTAGGCGTCGACGCCATCGCCATCAGCTACTGCCCCCGCTACCAGCCCATCCACTAGGGGCACCTTTACCACTTGCGGTGGAATAGGGACTGTTTTTGGCTTATCGGCCGCAAATCAATCCCTATTTCACCGCAACTTAGAAATCGGCAATCAGCCCTGCGGGCCCCGGAACAGTTCCTCATGCGAGCCCATTCTGACCAGTCGGATCACAGGATTAGTCTTATGCGGCAAGTACAGAACGACCACATCGACCAACCCATCGGATAGATGGAAATCGATGTGGCCGTTGTAATTGCCGCCCGGGTTTGAAAGCTCATGGGCGCCATATTCCGCGGGAAGCGAGCCGCGAGCTGCAAGCTCTGCGACTGCCGCCTTAAACTCGGTTTTTAGCTGCGGATGGATGCGCATCGTCCGTTTGTAATCCGCCTTAAACTGAGCCTCGACTTTAATCTCAAACATCGCTAGTCCTCATCGAGGAACGATATAAGCTCATCAGCGTTAGTGAATGACGGGCTGTCGTCCGGCAGAATCCCCAACTCATGAGCCTCGGCAATCACCATGGCACGCCTCGTCGCCTCATTGGGAACTTCGGGCCGACCCACAATTTCAAAAGGAATCTTTCGCTGATTTACCAGCTGCCGAACAGCAAGGTTGAGATACGAATTGAGACTCAGGCCAACCGTATCCAAGAACTCAGTCGCCTGTTCCTTGAGCCCCTCTTCGATGCGAACCGTCGTAGGCTTAACCGTTGCAGTAGACATACGCGACCTCCTCGCTCTCGTCTTTTGCATCAGTATACCCAATATAGATGGCAGTCTGATGTTAGCTAGCATCAGACTGCCATTATTCATCTATAAGCGAAGAAGCCTTGTCCCTACATCAGCCCACTTAGGGCGATGTCGACGGCCTCGTTGAGGTCGTCGGTGATGTGCACGAGCTCGGGATCGAGCGGGCTGATCATACCGGCGTCCAGCACCGGACCGTTAAGCCAGTCGAATAGGCCCTGCCAGTACTCGCTGCCTACCAGCACAAGCGGCATGCGCTTGACCTTGTGCGTTTGCACCAGCGTGAGCACCTCGAACATCTCGTCGAGCGTACCAAAACCACCGGGAAACACAATGGCACCCGAGCTGTATTTGACGAACATGGTCTTGCGCACAAAGAAGTAGCGGAAGTCCATACCGAGGTTCACATATTTGTTGAGCCCCTGCTCGTGCGGCAATTCAATGCCCAGGCCAACTGACTTGCCGTTGACACTCGCCGCTCCCCTGTTGGCCGCTTCCATGATGCCGGGGCCGCCACCGGTGATAACCGCCACGCCGCGCTGAGCAATCTTACGGCCGACGGTGCGCGCCGCCTTGTAGAGCGGATCGGTCTTGGGCGTGCGGGCGCTGCCGAAGATGGTCACTGCGGGTCCGAGCTCGGCCAGCGCGCCAAAACCATCGACAAACTCGGCCTGGATGCGCAGCACGCGCCACGGATCGGCATGCAGCCAGTCGGTCGACTCCTCGGGCGCCAGCAGGTTGGCGTAGGTGTTGTCCTTAGGAATCATGGGGCCGCGCATGACCACGGGGCCGCGGCGGTACGTCTCGTCGTAGGCAGGCTCGCCCTCGACGTTCTCATTCTTAATCATGGGTACTCCTATCGAGAAAAAGAAAAGCGGGCGGGGTCGACGCCATGCGCCAAACACCCGCCCGAACATCAACTATTCGGTATGGTACCCACGATGCATCAAGTGCTTGCAAGCTATCGGTCAGCGGTCGCGCAGCCGGTGTCAGCAAATGTGACGAGCGGTTGCCGCTCAGCCTTTGCCATTGCCCACGCTCTGCAAGCGTGTCTGTCGCCCTTAGTAATCCACCGCGGCAGGACTATTCATCCAATCGCTCACGAACGCGCCGTAACGGCCCTCGATAATGGCCTGGCGAGCACGCTGCATAAGGTTGAGCAAGTAGTAGATGTTGTGCATCGACAGCAGAATACCGCCGAGCATCTCCTCCTGCGTGACCATGTGGCGAATGAGCGCGCGGCTGTAGCCGCCTGTGCACACCGGGCAGGTGCAGGTGGGGTCGATGGGGCCGTCGTCGTGCGCAAAGCGCGCGTTGCGGAAGTTAAGGCGACCTTCACTGGAGAACGCCGTACCCATGCGGCCGGTGCGCGTCGGCAGCACGCAGTCGAACATGTCGATGCCCACACCCACACCGCGCACGAGGGTGGTGGGGTTGCCGACGCCCATCAGGTAGCGCGGCTTGTGCTTAGGCATGTACTCGGAAACCAGCGGTGCCAGAGTCTCGAACATGGTCTCGTGGTCCTCGCCCACCGAGTAGCCGCCGATGCCATAACCGGGGAAGTCACCGCACTCCTCCAGATGGCGCAGCGAGCGCAGGCGCAAGTCCAGGTGCATGCCGCCCTGGACAATGCCAAAGAGTGCCTGGTCATCGCGGGTATGGGCCTTATAGCAGCGCTCGGCCCACATGCTCGACAGCTCGACGGCACGCTCAACGTAGGCGCGCGTGGCGGGATAGCCCGGGCACTGGTCCAGCTGCATGCAGATGTCGGAGCCGAGCTTCATGGCGATCTCCATGTTGTCCTCGGGCGTCCAGAACACGTGGCGACCGTCGTAATCGTTGACAATAAAGCGCACGCCTTCGTCGGTGAGCTTGACGGCGTCGTTGTGGCTGAAGACCTGGAAACCACCCGAGTCGGTGAGGATGGGGCCGTGCCAGTTCATAAACTTGTGCAGTCCGCCCAGCTCGGCGATGGTGTCCTCGCCGGGACGCATGGACAGGTGATAAGTATTGGCAAGCACGATCTGGGCGCCGAGCTGTTTGACGGTCTCGGTAGGAATGCCCTTGACGTTTGCCTTGGTGCCCACGGGCATGAAGATCGGCGTCTCGATGTCGCCGTGCGGGGTGTGCAGCACGCCGGCACGCGCGTGCGTCGTCGGGTCCTCGGCGATCAGGTCGAATTTAAAAAGGCTCTGGTCCATAAACTGGAACTCCTTGGTTGCGGTTCATACGCAAACCATTATACGGGCAACCCGCAAGGAGCACCGACTCGACAGAAACTAGTGCATTAGGATCAGGTTCCAGAGCCGGTCGTTGGGGACGTTCTTAAACGACTGGTCGTTAGGGACAGTCTTCAGCGCCACCTTGCAAAGGAATGTCCCAATCTGCCGGCACTTAGGGACTGTCCCCAAGCGCCGGCAAGAGTGTCCCTTTCAACTAGTCATTTAAGAACGTCCCCAACGACTACGGGATCATTTCCAACAGCCAAGGCAACGCCGATGCTCTAGCGACGTCAGCGAGCGGTCGCCAGAGCGAACAAATTGGCATGAAAAGAGGACGGCATAGACCTTCTGGTCATGCC
>CABQMC010000121.1 GCA_902465115.1 uncultured Collinsella sp. | reverse complement strand
GGCAAGGCATGACCAGAAGGTCTATGCCTTGCCTTTTTCATGCCAACTTGTTCGCCCTGGGTGTCGCTCGCTGTCGTTACCAAAACATCGGCGTTGCCTTGATTCAAACCTGCCAAAAGGTAGTCATTGGGGACGTTCTTAAATGACTAGTCGTTGGGGACGTTCTTGTTTGACTAGTCGTTTAAGAACGTCCCCAACGACTATATAGAACGAGATTGGATAATCTCCCGGTTTGAGCCTGCATTCAAGCTTAAAGTGGGAGATTATCCACTCTCGTTTCGTTTGTTGATTTCGATACCTACATTTGTAGGAACAGTTCGTGGAGGCGGGTGTCTTCGTCGAGTTCGGGGTGGAAGGTTACGCCGAGCTGGTTGTCTTGGCGGGCGGCGACGATGCGGCCATCGACTTCGGCCAGGGCCTCGGCATCGCCGTGGACCTCGACGATGCGGGGCGCGCGGATAAACGTCAGCGGCACTTTACCGTCGATGCCGGCTACCTGCCCCTTGGTTCGAAAGCTGCCGAGCTGCCTGCCGTAGGCATTGCGCTCGACAAGTACATCCATGGTTGCCAAACGCGGCGTGCCCTTATCGTCATGGGCGGCAAGGTCGTGAGCCAGTAGAATCAGGCCAGCGCAGGTGCCCAGGACGGGCATGCCTTCAGCGATACGGGCACGAAGCTCCTCGAGCATGCCGAGCTCGGCAAGTAGCTTGCCCTGAACGGTGGACTCGCCGCCGGGAAGTACCAGACGGTCAAAGTCCTGCTTCAAATCAGCCGCCTGTCTCAGCTCAATACAGCGCGCGCCCAGCTCGGATAGTCTTGCCTCGTGCTCGGCAAATGCGCCTTGGACCGCCAGCACGGCGACCGTTTGGTCTGCATAATCGCTCATGTGCGATCCTTTCTGCCGGACTAGCGTCCGCGCTCCTCCATGATGATTTCGATCTCGTCGGCGTTGATGCCCACCATGGCCTCGCCCAGGTCCTCCGAAAGCTCGGCGATGAGCTTGGCATCGGTGAAGTTTGCCACGGCCTTGACGATGGCGGCTGCGCGCTTGGCGGGGTCGCCGCTCTTAAAGATGCCCGAGCCGACAAAGACGCCCTCGGCGCCCAGTTGCATCATCAGCGCGGCGTCGGCAGGGGTCGCTACGCCGCCGGCGGCAAAGTTCACAACGGGAAGCTTGCCCGTGGCATGGACCTCGCGCACCAGCTCGACCGGAACCTGCAGTTGCTTGGCTGCCTCAAAGAGCTCATCATCGCGCAAGGCAACAACGTCGCGGATTTGCTTTTGGATCTTGCGCATGTGGCGCACGGCCTGGACCACGTCGCCCGTGCCCGGCTCGCCCTTGGTGCGAATCATCGTGGCGCCCTCGGCAACACGGCGCAGCGCCTCGCCCAGATCGCGGGCGCCGCAGACAAACGGCACGTCAAACTGGGTCTTGTCGATGTGATAGACGTCATCGGCAGGGGAGAGAACCTCGGACTCGTCGATGTAGTCGATCTCGATGGCCTGCAGGACCTGCGCCTCGACGATGTGACCGATGCGGCACTTGGCCATGACGGGGATGGAGACGGCCTCCTGGATGCTCCGGATCATCTTGGGGTCGCTCATGCGCGAGACGCCGCCTGCGGCACGGATGTCGGCCGGGATGCGCTCGAGGGCCATGACGGCGCAGGCGCCTGCCTCCTCGGCGATGCGTGCCTGCTCGGGCGTGGTAACGTCCATGATGACGCCGCCCTTGAGCATCTGCGCGAGCTCGCGATTGAGTTTGACGCGGTCGGCCTTGCTGTTCTGTTCTGCCATGGTTGCTCCCTTGGTTGGCATGTGCATTGCTTGACGGAACATCCTATCGGGGAGCTGGGTATGACAAAATACTCAGTTTTCGAGATAATTACAAGGTCAGACTAATACCAGATTGAATGACTTAATAAGGTCAGGTGATAGGCTCATGCTTGACTATAATTTGGAAAAACGCGGCGAAGCATCGCTCTATGAGTATGTTTACCAGCAAATTCGAGATGATATCGTAGCTGGACGCATTGTGGCGGGGGAGCATTTGCCGTCTAAGCGCGCCTTTGCCAGTCATCTGGGAATCAGTGTTATTACCATCGAGAATGCATATAGCCAGTTACTCGCTGAGGGCTATATTTGCTCAATACCACGTCGTGGCTACTACGCTTGCGAGCTTCCGGATGCACCGGTTTTGGCTTCGGCTGCGGAGGGCATCGACCGAGATGCCGTCTCTGTGGGCCCCAGCGTGCATGATGTCAACGGACAGGTCGAGCGATTCGATGCGCTTTCTCCTTCTGCTTTGGAGGCGGCGCGGCTTTGGCAAAGCGCGCTACGGGCGACGCTGGCATCCGAAGACGAGCGCGAAATCTTTTCGCCCGCACCGGCGCAGGGCACTGCTCGGCTGCGACGCGCAATTGCTCACCATCTGCACGGGACAAGGGGTATGAATGTCGACCCCAACAACATCGTTATCGGTGCGGGCGCCCAGCTGCTCGATACCATGTTGGTTCAGTTGCTTGGCGCGGACAAGGTGTATGCGGTTGAGGATCCGGGCTATTTGCGTCTGACGCGTATCTATCAGGCTATGGGCTGCAAAGTTCGACATATCCCGTTGGATGATGAGGGCGTGGACTTGAGCACTCTGCAGAAAAGCGGGACCGATGTCCTTCACCTGATGCCGTCCCATCAGTATCCGACCGGTCTTGTGACGAGCATTGCGCGTCGCTATGCGCTTCTGAGCTGGGCCGCTGAGCGACCAGGTCGGTATCTCATCGAAGATGACTTTGATTGTGAGTTTCGCCTTGCCGGGAAGCCGATTCCCGCGCTCGCGTCGATTGATGCCGCCCAGTCGGTTATCTACACCAACACGTTTTCGAAGAGCCTTTCATCGGCGTTGCGTCTAGCGTACATGGTGTTGCCCGATGAACTAATGGAGCGGTTTAGGCGCAACCTTGGTTTTTACGCCTCGTCGGTGAGCTCTGTTGACCAGGTTGCTTTGGCGCGTTTACTGGAATCGGGTGATTACGAGCGACATGTGAACCGCGTGCGCGTTCGTGCTCGCGAGGCGCGTGATGGCTTGGCGGCGCTTGTACGGAAGACGTTTCCGGCGGGGGAAGTTTTAGTCGAGCACGCGGACGCCGGCCTTTACTGCGTCGTGGCCGTGGAGCGCGGAACGGGCGGAAGCTCTTTTGCGCAGGCCCTCACACGCTCGAGTATCCCGTTCATTGATGTCAGTGACTGTTTTTGGTGTGCCGATGGTGCGTCTGCCCCTGAAAACCCGACTCGAATCCTTGTCCAGTATGACGATCTGAGTCCAAAAGTGCTAACTACCTTGGAATTGCAGCTAATGAGGGGCACTCTGCAACCTAAGTGAGTAGACTTTCGGCACTTTGGCGACCAGGCAGTTTTGTAACAAGCTATCTACCTGCGGTTTTGAAAAGCAGGATGACCGGGCTGCTCGGGATGTTCAAAAAAGTCTACTCACTTGTCGCGCAAAGCTTCTGCATGAGAAAAAAATGGGGTTTTCAACAGAGCTTCGTCCAGCTCTCGGCAAGTTTTTGGCCAGTTGGGGAGGGCTGTTAAAAACTTGGCAGTCCGTTCGGCACCATTTTTGGCGCGTTCGCGCCAATGCGTGACTGACTGGGTTGAAATTCGTGTTTTCCTGTGCCTATGAAGGATCTACTTTGTGACATATCAGCTTTTAGGTACTGGCGTTTGCCTCCTCAAGTCCGCGCTTTGTGTCCGCCGCTTCCACGACCGGAAGAAGACCGGCAGCGATATGATCTCGCCCGCAACCCGACGGCTGCGGTCGCGCTCGGTTTCCCGTTGTATACATTGGTTCGGACGAGAAACAAACGGACTTGTCCTGCCAGCATTAGGCAGCGGCTGTTTCTTGGTGAGCTCCCCAGGGAATCCGTGCTGGAAACGGAACATGGGTTTTTGGTTACGTCTCCTCTACTGACGGCATTCATCATGTCGCGGCACCTGACGGATCTCCAGCTTCTTTTGGTATTGGCGGAGATGTATGGCTTGTTTGCGGTGTGCGCTCTGCCGGCGGCACTTGAGGCGGAGCTTTCGCGTGCAATTGATTCGGGCGCGATTTCGACAACGTTCGGTTGGGTGCGCTGCCCGTCCGAGGACGGCACCGCCTCAAATTTATGGCGTCGAGACGCTTTGGTTTTGGGCGGAGACCTTGACCGTTTTTGTTCAGATGTTTGCGGGATGCGTTACGGCAATAGATTTATGGCGGTATCGCAACTCGTTCCATTGGGTGCCGCGTCGCCTTTTGAGGTCGAGGCGTATTTGCTACTTGCACTGCCGCGATCCCTGGGAGGCGAAGGTTTTTGCGACATAGAGCTTAATGTTGAAGTGATGCTAGGCACAAGTGCTCGAGCGATTGTGGGAAAGTCCCGTGTATATATTGACCTACTTCTTTCTTCACCGGACGGTAAGCGACAGGTGGCCATTGAATGTCAGGGAAAGGCCTCGCACGGACGCGCAGGGGATGGCTTGCGTGACGCTGACCGCATGACGGCCCTTCAGGCCATGGGCTACGATGTGCTTCTCCTGACACACAGACAGATATCGGATGAGGATAGATTCCGCGCGATCGTTAAGGCCATATGCAGGATGCTCGATGCTGAATATCGTGATAAAAGCTCGGATGAGCAAAGGGCTGAGATATTACTCCGGTCTGAACTATTCATTGACTGGACAAAATTGGGAGTAATCGACGGAAAGATGCCCGTTAGACACAAAATGGCTCGATCGTGGACGGCTGCGAATCTAAGTGAGTAGACTTTTGTCACTTTGGCGACTAGATCGTTTTGCAACAAGGCATTTACCTGCGGCTTTATAAAGTGATATGGATGGTCTGCTCGGCAAGTTCCAAAAAGTCTACTCACTTAGTTTTTGACGAGAAGCCGATGCCGAAGACGGTCCTATTTCAGGGCGTTAACAAGTTCGTGAGGCACGAAAAAGGCCCGGACCAATACGGTCCGGGCCTCATCGAGCTAGAGGTTATGTCTCAGGCGGTTGGCTTAGCCAAAGTAGCGCTTAAGCAGGCCGGCAAAAGCTTTGCCGTGGCGGGCCTCGTCACGAGCCATCTCGTGCACGGTGTCGTGGATGGCATCGAGGCCAGCGGCCTTGGCGCGCTTGGCAAGATCGGTCTTGCCGGCGGTGGCGCCGTTCTCGGCCTCAACGCGCATCTCGAGGTTCTTCTTGGTAGAGTCGGTCACGACCTCGCCCAGGAGCTCAGCGAACTTGGCGGCGTGCTCGGCCTCCTCGTGGGCAGCCTTCTCCCAGTACAGGCCGATCTCGGGATAACCCTCGCGATGGGCGACGCGA
>CABQMC010000120.1 GCA_902465115.1 uncultured Collinsella sp. | reverse complement strand
ATACGAATGGCAACGGTTTTACCCGCCGTACCCGCCTCGGGAACCGCATGCTCAAACACCTCGCGTCCGCGCTGATGTAGATCGAATCGCACGGTCGTGAGCTCGTTGTGTGCGACAAAATCATCGAGCGAATCGTCGACGCCCACCACGCTTACGTCCTCGGGCACGCGCAGACCGCTATCGCGCAGCGCGGCAATCGCGCCATTTGCCATCTGATCGTTTGCCGCGTAGATTGCCGTCATCGTACGGTCGTGCTCGGCCAGATATCTGCCGGCCTCGTAACCGCTGTTGGCAGACCAATCGCCTTCGAGTGGTTCGGCCATTTTGATATGCCTGCGCTCGAGAGAATCTCTCCAACCAGCCCGGCGGAACTGTTCGTCGACCGAGAAGGACGGACCGCCGATAAAGCGAATTTGCTCGTGACCCAGCTCAAGCAGATGATCCATAAGCAGTAGAGAGCAGCCATAGTGGTCAGAGTCGACCGTGGTTACTCGCGGGTGAGCATACATGGTGACGATGACCGTGCCGATACCCGGCAGAGGCTCAAACGTCTCAAAGTCGGGCGCCAGTCGGCTCATGCCGATGATGATGCCATCCACCGGCAGCGCTGCCATACGGCGAGTGGCCTCGGCAAGCGAAAACTCCTCGGTCTTGGACATCTCGACCAGCGTGATAGCACAACCGCGCTCGCGGGCCGCACTGGCAATGCCGTCGATCATCGTCAGGTTGCCGAACTTGGTGACGTCGTTAACGCACAGCCCGACCGAATGGTAGCGGCCGCCGCGCAGCGAGCGGCCGGCATAGCTCGGACGGAAACCGAGCTCCTGCATGGCTGCCTGCACGCGCTGACGCGTCTGCTCGTTCACGTTGGGCAATCCGTTGGCAACGCGCGAAACCGTCTGCTGCGAAACACCGGCAGCGCGGGCAACGTCGGCCATGGAAACCGGACGCGAACCCGTGTCGTTGGAAGGGCGCCTTGCCACAAAATCACCTTCGCTCCTGTAGGAAGCCTAAATACCCCATGCGAAATTGCTGGTCACACGGGAGGCTTTGTTGTCTATCGATAATGTTAACGTACTCTACTATACCTATCAGCAATTATGCAGTGCCCTCAACACCACCTGAATACCGTTCACGGCTCATTTTCGACCGATTGCAGGAAAGCGAAGAAGTCCGTGGTTCCAAGCTATGAGTACGTTAACATAAGGCGTAAACACACCGATACCATGATGGCCTGCGCTCCGAGCGCGCAGGCCATGGCGTCGTATTCGAAAGGACGCTCATGATTACCACAACTCCGTTCGGCACCGCCCCCAGCGGCTTGCCGGTTACGGTCTATAGCCTCGTTTGCGCAGGTGCCCGCGTGCGCGTCATGGACTATGGCGCGACCATCCTTGGCATCGAGGTTCCCGATGCCTCAGGCGATGTTGCCGACATCGCGCTCGGCTTCGATGCCCTCGATAGCTACTTCGACAATCCGGCGTGCTACGGCGGAACTATTGGCCCTTCGGCCAACCGAACGGATAAAGGCCAAATCGAGATTGCCGGCACGGTCTATCAGATGGCATGCAACGATGGTCCTGACAAAGCCAATAATCTGCACACCGACCTTGAGCATGGCCTTCATAAGCGCGTGTGGAACGCCACAGTCGACGAGATTACCAACACGGTGAGTTTTACATGCAAGTTGGCCGACGGCGAACTGGGCCTCCCGGGCAACCGCACCTTTACCGTTGCCTATGCCCTGCAGGCAGGGCCAACGGGTGCCGCAGAGCTCACCTGCACGCAAAGCTGCGTTACCGATGCCGACACCTTCGTCAACATGACCAACCACACGTACTTCAACCTTGCGGGGCACGATGCCGGCACGGTTCTGGACCAGGTCGCGACTATCGACGCCGAGGCTTTCCTCCCCCAGCGCCAGGACAACGTCTCTTCTGGCGAGGTTCGCCCCGTGGCCGGCACGCCATTCGATTTCCGCGCACCCAAGACGCTCGGCCGCGACATCGATGCGAACGACGAGCAGCTCAAGATTGCACGGGGCTTTGACCATTGTTTCTGCCTGGATGGCTTTACTCCCGACGCCGACCCGCGCCACGCACTGCGCTTGCAAGATCCAAACTCGCGCCGCACGCTCGACATCTTCGTTACCGCACCGGGCGCGCATCTGTATACCGGCAACTGGCTCAGCGATATCGACGCCAAAGACGGCTGCAGTTACGGTCCTCGCGACGGCGTCGCATTTGAGCCCGAGTTTTGGCCTGATAACAATCATCACACAGATTGGGCACATCCCGTCTGCGCACCTGACCACCCGTTTAGCTCGACGATCGTCTACCGATTCTCGACGATTTGTTAACCCACCCTCGTCGAGGTGCGAGGGAGCAGCGTTATGACTCCCGCCTACTCCCTCGCACCTTGATATGTTTACGTACTCATAAGCAAAGCCCGGTAACTCGGGATAACCAAGAAAGGAAGACACCATGACCGCCCCCGACGAAAAGACACTCGCCACGCTCACCAAGCTATTTGAGGAGGAGTTTGGCCCCATCGGCGACCGCCAGGTGCTCTACGTGCACGCGCCCGGGCGTTCCGAGATCAGCGGCAATCACACCGATCACGAGGGCGGCCACGTTATCGCCGGCTCGCTCGATGTCGCCGTTGACGGCATCGCCGTAGCAACCGACTCCAACAAGGTCCGCGTCGCCGACGAGGGCTACCCCACGTTTGAGATTACGCTCGACACGCTGGATGTTCAGGAGTCCGAGAAGGGCACGTCCGCAAGCCTCGTGCGCGGTATGGCCCACGAGGTCGTAGCACTTGGTGTTGAGCCCAAGGGCTTCGACTTCGCCTTTACCTGCTCCGTTCCCTCGGGTGGCGGACTTTCGAGCTCCGCCGCCGTCGAGGCCGCGTACGGTCGTGCCATGGAAACCCTCTGGGGCGCACCCGCCATCGAGCCCGTCGCGCTCGCCCAGATGAGCCAGCGCACCGAGAACAACTATTACGGCAAGCCCTGCGGTCTGATGGACCAGGCCGCTGTGTGCCTGGGCGGCCTTGCCTACATGGACTTTGAGGATCAAGCCCAGCCTAAGACCCAGAAGCTCGAGCTCAACTTTGAGGATCACGGCTATGCGCTCGTGCTCGTTAAGGTCGGTGCCGACCACGTGGCCGCCACCGATGACTACGCCGCCGTTCCGCGCGAGATGCAGGACGTTGCCGCCGAGTTTGGCAAGGCACGCCTATGCGAGGTAAACGTCGCCGACTTTGACGCCAAGCTCCCCGAGCTGCGCGCCAAGCTGGGCGACCGCGCCTGCCTGCGCGCCGTTCACTACTGGTACGAAAACGGCCTGGTCGACAAGCGCTGGGCGGCCCTGAACGCCGGCGACATCGATCAGTTCCTGGTCCTGACGCGCGAGTCCGGCGCCAGCTCTGCCATGTACCTGCAGAATGTCGTTGCCAAGCTGGGCTCCGAGCAGCCCTCGATGTATGCCCTGGCACTGGCCGAGCACGTGCTCGACGGCCGAGGCGCCGTCCGTATCCACGGTGGCGGCTTTGGTGGTACCATCCAGGCCTTCGTGCCGCTCGACCTGGTCGACACCTTCATCACCAAGATGAACGGCTGGCTGGGCGAGGGCTCTGCCCGCCACTACGCAATTTCTGACAAGGGGGCTTACGCGGCATGGCTGTAATGACTGACGTGCGCGAGGCCGCGCAGAACCTGATCGAGTACGCTATCCACCGATCGATGATCGGCCAGGACGATCGCATCTGGGCGTATAACACCATTCTGGAGTGCATCGGCGCCACGGGCCCCGCACTCGACATGGCTTGGGCGCTCAAGACCGAGAAGATTTCGCTCTTGCACCCCGATACACTCCCCGACTTCGACCTAGAGGGCACACTCGCCGCGCTTTCCGAGGCCGCCGTTGCCAACGGTGCTGCCGAGGACACGGTATCGGGCCGCGACCGCATCGCCATGCGCATCATGGGCGTGCTCATGCCGAGGCCTTCGGTTGTAAACGAGGAGTTCAACGGCCGCATGGGCGTCAACGAGCCCCGCGCCGCGACCGACTGGTTCTACGGTCTGTGCTGTGACGCCGGCTACGTGCGCCGCGCCGCCATCGCGCGCAACATCAAATGGAGCACTTCCACCAACTGGGGCGACCTGGAGATCACTATCAACCTGTCAAAGCCCGAGAAGGACCCGCGCGATATCGCCGCGGCAGGTGCAGCAAAGAACACGGGCGAGAAGTATCCCGCCTGCCAGCTCTGCATCGAAAACGAGGGCTATCCCGGACGCTCCGCTGCAGCCGACGGCGGCGCCCATCCCGCCCGTCAGAACCTACGCGTTATTCCCATTCAGCTTAATGGCGAGCGCTGGGGCTTCCAGTACAGCCCGTATGCGTACTTTAACGAGCATTGCATTGCCATGAGCTCCGAGCATCGTCCGATGCACGTCGACCGCAAGGGTCTGACCTGCCTGCTCGATTTTGTGGACCTGTTCCCGCACTACTTTATTGGCTCTAACGCCGACCTGCCCATCGTGGGCGGCTCGATTCTGTCGCACGACCACTTCCAGGGCGGCGCGCACGAGTTCCCCATGATGCATGCCGCCGAGGTCTCGAAGTTTAGCGTGCCCGGATTTGACCAGGTCACCGGCACTGTGCTGCAATGGCCGCTCTCGGTGCTGCGCCTTCGCTCGCACGACCGCGCTCAACTGCTCGACGCTGCCGAGAAGATTATCCTCGCCTGGCGCGAGTGGACCGATGAGTCCGTGGGCGTCATCGCGCACACAGCCGATGGCGTGGCGCACAACACCGTGACGCCCGTCATTCGCCGCGTAGACTCCCGCGGCAACGCTGGCGGCGAAATTTATGAGGCCTACCTTGCACTTCGCTGCAATATCACGACCGACGAGCACCCGCTGGGCGTTTTCCACCCGCATGCCGAGTACCACCACATTAAGAAGGAGAACATCGGCCTGATTGAGGTCATGGGCTTGGCTATTCTGCCGCCGCGCTTGGTTCCCGAGCTCGGCGCTGTCCGCGAGCACCTGCTGGCAGCCAAGGTCGACGCCAGCTACGATCTTGCCGGCGCGCTCGAGAGCGATGATCTTTGCCGCAGCCATGCCGCGTGGGCCGAGGATGTCTATGCCCGCCGTGCCGACGAGCTTACGGCGGACAACGCCATCGATATCCTGCACGAGGAGGTCGGCGTGGTGTTTGGCCACGTGCTCGACAACGCCGGCGTCTTTAAGTGGGACGAAGCCGGCCGCGCCGCCCAACAGCGCTTCATCGACTCGCTGTAATGATCCCTTGGGGACGGAGGAAAACTGATCACTTCGTCTTCAAGACAACGGCG
>CABQMC010000119.1 GCA_902465115.1 uncultured Collinsella sp. | reverse complement strand
CGGCAGCGGCATCGAGCGCGATCTGACGGACAGCACGGGTAATCTCGGCACGGGCACCGTAGTTGACGGCAAGCGCCAGCGTCATGCCGGTGTGGTCGGCACACTCGGCAAGACCCCGCTCAAAGACATCGCGGGTCTTCTTGGGCAGTGCGGAAATATCGCCCAAAAAGACAACGCGCACGTTTTCACGCTTAAGCAGCGGCAGCTCATCGATAAACGTCTTGGCAAACAGATGCATTAAAACGTTGACCTCATGCTGCGGACGATTCCAGTTTTCGGTGGAAAATGCATAGGCCGAAAGGACGTCGACGCCCAAGCGCACGCATGCGGTAATGATCTCGCGCAGGGAGACGATACCGGCCTTGTGTCCCTCGGTGCGGGCAAGACCGCGCGCCGTGGCCCAGCGACCGTTACCGTCCATGATGCACGAAATATGATGCGGGATCTTATTGAGGTCAAGGTCGGAAAAACCGACGCCCGCAGGGGCGTCGGCAAAGTACTCGACCAGTTTGTTCTCGTCGTATTGCACCTTAGATCTCCATGACCTCGGCTTCTTTTTCCTTCAAAAGCTCCTCGACCTTGGCAACATACTCATCGGTATGCTTCTGGACCTTGGCCTGCTCGCGACGGACATCGTCCTCGGTGAGCTCTTCGTCGCGCTCGAGCTTATTGTTAAAGTCACGACGAATGTTGCGAATGGAAACCTTGGCCTGCTCAGCATACTCGCGGCACTCCTTGACGAGCTCGCGACGACGCTCCTCGGTGGGAGCCGGGAACGGCAGGCGCACGACGGTACCGTCAGAGTTGGGAGTAATGCCCAGATCGGAAGCGCTGATAGCCTTCACGATGGCGTTGACGAGCGCCTTGTCCCAGGGCTCGATAAGCAGCATGTGAGCCTCGGGGGTCTTAACGGCGGCAACCTAGGTAACCGGCGTGGGAACACCGTAGTAATCGACCGAAATGTCGGACAGAATGTTAGCGTTGGCGCGGCCCGTGCGAACCTTGGAGAAGTTGTGCTTGAGGGACTCGAGCGACTTGTCCATGTGGGCGGTGATGTTCTCTGCCATGCTTAATCCTCCTGATAGACGAGCGTGCCGACGGGCTCACCCGAAAGCGCGCGTTTGACGGTGTCCTCGCCATCAATGTTGAGGACCAAAATCGGCATACGGTTATCCTGGCACAGTGCCGTGGCCGTGGAATCCATAACCTGCAGACCGCGGACGAGAACCTCGTGATAGGTAATCTTGTCAAAACGGACGGCATCGGCGCACTTGACAGGATCCTTGTCGTAGATGCCGTCAACCTTGGTGGCCTTAATCAGAATCTCGGCACCGATCTCGCAGGCACGAAGAGCCGCGGCGGTGTCGGTCGTAAAGTACGGATTGCCCGAACCGGCGGCAAAAATAACGACGTTGCCCTTGGAAAGGTGGTTGATGGCGCGACGGCGAATATAGGGCTCGCAGATCTCGTTCATCTGGATAGCGCTCATCACGCGGCAGGGAACATCGTTGTGCTCAAAGGCATCCTGCAGGGCAAGCGCGTTCATAACGGTTGCCAGCATGCCCATGTAGTCGGCCTGGGCGCGCTCCATGCCACCGGCAGCGCCGGCCATGCCGCGGAAAATGTTGCCGCCGCCGACAACGACGCCGACCTCATGGCCAACGGCGAGCAGCTCCTTGACCTGCTTGGCAAGATGATCGGTAATCTTGGGGTCGATGCCATATTGACCGTCGCCCATCAGTGCTTCGCCTGAGAGCTTCAGAAGCACGCGTTTATATCGGATGTCGGACAAAGCGATCCTCCTTTAATTAGACTCTCAATATGATAGCAAAGGCTCTGATAAGAGCCATGAAAAAGCAGGCTGTGAGTAAAACCCACAGCCTGCTCATTACCAGCTACAAGAGCTTATTTACTCGCCACGGACCAGACGGTCGAAGGCAACGACGGTAATGGTATCGCCGAGCTCCTTGGAGACCTGCTCAGCGTACTTCTTGATGGTGAGGGAGCTGTCCTTGATGAACTCCTGCTCGGTGAGCACGGACTGCTTGTAGAACTTCTCCAGACGGCCAACAGCCATCTTCTCCTGAATGGCCTCGGGCTTGCCGGACTCGGCAGCCTGAGCCATGTAGATCTGCTTCTCGTGCTCGACGGTCTCGGCCGGAACCTGATCGCGGGTAGCGCAGATCGGGGCGACGGCGGCAACCTGAAGGGCAACATCGTGAGCGAAGGTCTTGAAGGACTCAGCCTGAGCGGTCTCGGGCTTCTCGAAAGCGAACTCGACGAGGACGCCGATCTTACCACCCATGTGGATGTAAGAAGCGAGAGCGCCGTTCTCGGCCTTGCGGGCGGAGAAACGAGCGATCTTCATGTTCTCGCCCATGATGTGAATCATCTCGGTGAGCTCAGAGGAAACGGTCTCCTCGCCCATCGGCTTCTCGAGCAGAGCATCGACATCGGCCGGCTCGGTGGTAGCGACAACCTCGGCGACCTTAGAAGCAAAGCCGGTGAACTTGGCGTTGGAGCCGACGAAGTCGGTCTCGCATGAGAGCTCGAGCAGAGCGCCGGTCTTGCCATCCTCGGAGACGAACGCGGCGACAGCGCCCTCGTTGGTCTCACGGCCAGCCTTCTTGGCAGCCTTGGCGAGGCCGTTCTTGCGCAGAACGTCGACGGCGGCGTCCATGTCGCCGTCAGCCTCGACGAGAGCCTTCTTGCACTCCATCATCGGGGAGTCGGTCATCTCGCGGAGCTGCTTGACCATAGCGGCGGTAATCTGGGCCATTGTGGTTCCTTTCAAAGAGATGAAAAAGACTTAAATAGGACTGATTTACTCGGCCTTGGGCTCAGCGGCCATCTCGGCCTCGGAGACCTGCTCCTTGCCGGAGCCAGCGAGGCAGGCGTCGGCCATGAGCTCGCACATAAGGGTGACAGCGGAGATGGCGTCATCGTTGCAGGGGATGCCATACTCGACCTCGTCGGGATCGGAGTTGGTGTCGATCAGAGCGACAACGGGGATGTTCAGGCGCTGGGCCTCCTTAATGGCGTTCTCCTCGCGCTTGGTGTCGATGACGAAGAGAGCCTGGGGCAGACCCTTCATGTCGCGGGCGCCACCGAGGTTGGTCTGGAGCTTAGCGAGCTCCTTACCCAGAACAGCCTGCTCCTTCTTGGGCAGCACTGCCATGCGGCCGTCCTCGACCATGGCTTCGAGCTCCTCCATGCGGTTGATGCGGGAGCGGATGGTGACGAAGTTGGTCAGCATGCCGCCGAGCCAACGCTGGTTGATGTAAGGCATGTTGGCGCGCTCAGCGGCGTTCTTGACGGCCTCCTGAGCCTGCTTCTTGGTGCCGACGAACAGCACGTTGCCGCCCTTGGCGACGTTCTTGACGAAGGTGTAGGCCTGGTCAGCGTCAAGGATGGTCTGCTTGAGGTCGAGGATGTAGATGCCGTTGCGCTCACCGAAGATGAACGGCTTCATCTTGGGGTTCCAGCGACGGGTCTGGTGACCGAAGTGGCAGCCGGCCTCGAGCAGGGTGCGGATATTAATCTTGGTAGCCATGTTAAACCTCCTGTGGTTTGCCTCCGCGCGGGGTCATCCTCCAAAACCAACCCGGACATGTGCTACCAAAGCCCGGGCACCACGGTATGAAGTAGCCGCGCGTGCGTGATAAAAACCTGTTGCCGTGAAGCAACCCGATGAATGATAGCAGGATTACCTCTTCCTGCCAACCCGCAATCAAAACCACACACCTCGGTGCGGCGCGGGGCCCTTCTCCTACTCGCCGCGGGGGTGGGCCTGACTCACAGCGCGCTTGAGTCGGTCGGGCGTGAGATGCGTATAAATCTGCGTCGTGGACAAGCTCGCATGCCCCAGCAGCTCCTGATCCGCGCCGCCCTCGAGCAGGTCGGTCGCAAAGGTGTGGCGCATCGCATGCGGGGCGATGTCGGCAGGAATGCCGGCAAGTGCCGCAAGCATGTGGAAACGCCTCCTCAGCATGGCGGCACTCATGCGGTTTCCGCGCGCCGAGATAAACAGCGGATGCACGCCGTTCGCACTATCGACACGCTTTGCCTGCACAAGGAGCTGTGGCCTCCCCTCCTCAATATAGCGGCGAGTCGCCTCGAGAGCGCGCCGATAGAGGGGCACGATACGCTCCTTGCTCCCCTTGCCCCAAAGTCGCAGCGTTCGCTCTGACCAAGCAATGGACTCCACGTTGAGCGCCGCGAGCTCCGAGATTCGCGCGCCGGAGGCATAGAGCAGCTCGAGCATCGCTGCATCACGCAGCCCCGCAGGCGTCGATGTGTCGGGGGCCTTGAGCAACGCCTCGACTTGCCGGGTCGTCAGCACACCGGGAAGATCGCGCGGCAGCTTGGGCGAGGATATCGCCGAGACCGCATCGCCCTCAACGATTCCCTCGGCAGCCATCCACCGATAGAGCGAGCGAATGGCAGACAGGTGTGCCGCAAGGGTCCGAGCCGCTACCTGGCCACGCGACAGCTCGGCCAAATAGGAACGAACGGTCCTTACGTCGGCGGCGCGAGCGTCGATGCCCTCGCGGTCACACCACGCGGCGAAGCGCTCGAGCCGCGAGGCGTAGGCGGTTACCGTATTGGGAGCGAGTCCTTCGACGCGTGCAATGTAGGCAATGAACGAGTCGACGGCATCGTACAGGTCAAAAGCTATGACCTCTCGCCTCCAAACAGATCGGAGCGCGTTTCGAGATAGGCATCCAAGGCCTTGAGGGCGCGGTCCGCGTAAGCCTGGTAGCGATCGCGCTTGCTGTGACGCTTACCGTCCTCGAGCGGCGGAACAAGGCCAAAGTTGACGTGCATGGGCTGATAGCCCACCGTAGCCGGATCGGTCGCATACCCCACGAGTGCGCCCAGGGCGCCCACGCGCGGCAGCTCGACGCCCGCGGCACCGATAGCCTCGGCATAGGTGTTGAGCGCGGCGAGCAGACCCGTCGCCACGGCCTCCATGTACCCCTCGGTACCGGTAATCTGGCCGGCAAGACGCACGCTCGTGCCGGGAACGGCAAAGGTGCCGTCGAGCACGTGCGGAGCATCGACAAAGGTGTTGCGGTGCATGACGCCGTAGCGGAAGAACTCGGCGTTCTCCAGGCCGGGAACCATATGGAAGACGCGCTTCTGTTCGCCGAAGGTCAGGTTGGTCTGGAAGCCAACCAGGTTATAGGCGGTCTTCTCCTTGTTCTCGGCGCGCAGCTGAATTGCCGCCCAGGGACGGCGACCGGTGCGCGGGTCGGTGAGCCCGACGGGCTTCATGGCACCAAAACGGATGGCATCCTTGCCCGTGCGCGCAACCTCCTCGGCAGGCTGGCAGGCCTGGAACAGGTCCCCGCCCTCAAAATCCTTGAG